>JBFFCR010000176.1:0-7802 GCA_041559855.1 Anaerolineae bacterium
CTGAACCTGGCCATGCTGACCCAGACGCCGAAGGGAGGCTATTACCTGGGAAAAGAGGGCGGAATACTCAACGCCATTGTTGGCTCTTTCTACCTCGCAGGAGGGGCGACAGCTTTGGCTCTGGTTGCGGGCCTGCCCATCGCTCTATACCTGCAGCTATACGCCGCTCGCTCCCGCCGCGCCGAGCTCGTTCGCCTGGCACTGGACGTGCTCTGGGGGGTACCCAGCATTGTCTACGGGGCGTTTGGGTTCATCATCATGCTCTGGCTGGGTCTGCGGGCCTCATTGCTGGGAGGGATCATCACTCTGGCCCTCCTGGAGTTGCCCATCATGGTGAGGGGAATGGACGAGGCCATCGCCATGATCCCTGCTGCATTGAAGGAGGCATCGTACGCTTTGGGAGCTACACGCTTCCAGACAGCGTTCAAGGTTGTGGTTCGACAGACAGCGCCGGCGCTCCTGACTGCAGCTCTGCTGGCCTTCGGGCGCGGTATCGGCGACGCTGCTTCGGTTCTGTTCACTGCCGGCTACACCGATCGCCTGCCCGATTCTCTGCTCAGCCCGGTCGCCTCGCTGCCGTTGGCCGTATTCTTCCAGCTCGGCACGCCCTTTCCAGCTGTCCAGCAGCGAGCCTATGCCTCGGCTCTTGTGCTGACATTCATCATCCTCGCCATCAGCCTGATCTCGCGGCGGCTTGCCCAGCGGCTGTCCAAACACCAAATCCGCTAGGAGGTGCGGAGTTGCCCAAGCCACACATTCAGATCCAGGAGCTACATGCATGGTATCGCAGCCAACAGGCCTTGAGGGACATCACAGCCGACATCCCGGCCCGCGCGATCACGGCCATCATTGGCCCTTCGGGTTGTGGCAAAACTACCCTGCTCAGGAGCCTCAACCGGCTCCTGGAAGAGACAGAGGGCACGCGGGTGGAAGGCCACGTGTGGCTGGACGGCGTGGATATCTATGGGCGGGGCGTCGACGTGACCGAGGTGCGCACCCGGATCGGGATGCTGGCGCCCAAGCCCTTTCCGCTGCCCATGTCCATCTATGACAACGTGGCCTACGGGCGACGCATCCATGGCATGCAACGTGTTCTCAACCAGGGAAACGGCCGGAACTTGGACAACGTGGTGGAGCGATACCTGCGCGCGGCTGGGCTGTGGGAGGAGGTCGAGGAGCGGCTCCGTGCCCCTGCTTCTGGACTCTCCACAGGACAGCAGCAGAGGCTGTGCCTCGCCCGCGCTCTCGCTGTCGAACCGGAGGTGCTCCTGTGCGATGAGCCCACCTCTGCCCTGGACCCAATCTCCGCGCAGCGGATCGAAAAGCAGCTTCAGGCGCTCAAAGAGGAAACGACAATTGTCGTGGTTACCCACCTGCTGCGCCAGGCGCGTCGCCTGGCCGACCATGTGATCTTTCTCTGGATGGGTGAGCTGATCGAATCTGGTCCGGCTGAGCAAGTGTTCAAGGATCCCCGGGACGATCGCACCCGGGCGTATCTGGCCGGCGACATCGGATGAGCGAAAGGTGTCCTTTGTCAGAAGGGAGGACGCGAAATGGTAAACCAGATAGTCCGGTGCATCAGAGAGCCCGACCTGCGCTGCCGTTTGGCGAGGGTGCTGGGCATGGCGCTGCTGATCGGTGTCGTTGCATACGCGTGGCTCACAGACTCGGACGCTCGCGCAGGAACACACTTGGTGGTGTATGCATTCAGCACTCAGGAGGAGGTACTCTCGCAAGCCATTCTCCCGGCGTTCGAAAGAGCGTGGGAGGCGGAAACAGGACTCGACCTAAGAATCGAGAGTGTATTTGGCCCGTCCGCGACGCTGGCAGGGCAGATCATGCTCGGCGCTCCGGCCGACGTGGCGGTGCTCAGTAACGCCCATCATGTGACGCATCTCAAAGCGGGGCGCAGTGTTGATCGAGAAACGCAGCCGGTGATCATCGGGTATACGCCGATGGTGATCGTCACCCGTGCGGGCAATCCGATGGGAATCGCAGAGTTTGCCGACTTGAGCCTTCCTCCCGCCACGGCTGGCACAGGGTCCGGCCTGACGCTCATCCATGCCGATCCCCAAAGGTCTGGGGCCGGGGAGTGGGCCGTGCTGGCCGAATACGGAAGCGCCTTTGTGGCCTCTCACGACCAGCTGGCGGCGGAGCAGCAACTTCAGGCCATCTGGCGCAACGTGCGCGTGCTGGGCACCTCTGCGAGGGCCACAATGACGTTGTTCGAACTGGGAACGGGTGACGCTTTTGTCACCTATGAGCAGGATGCTCTTCTGGCCCAGAGCCGTGGCGTCCCGCTAGAGATCGTAGTGCCTTCGCGCACCATTGTGGCGCAACACGTGGCTGTGATTGTAGACGCCAATGTCAGGCGCGATGAGCGCGCCGCGGCCCAAGCCTTTCTCGACTATCTTGTGAGCGAGGCTGGGCAGGAGGCTCTTGAGCGCTACTACTTCCGTCCCGCCGTCCTTGAAAGCGAGCGATTCACCGAGATACCCCATGCCTTTACGGCAGAGGATCTGGGAGGCTGGCAGCAAGCATACGCCGACCTGGTCGATACCCTATGGCGAACACAGATCGAGCCGCGTCTCGATCTTGAGCTTGTTCCCAGCATTCAGGGTTTGGGAGAATGAGGATGCCCGACTCTCAGAATCCAGACGTCACCGCATCTGCCACACCGGCGGCACAGTATTCCGTCGGCAATCTGGACCGCCCGTTCAGGGAGCCGCTTCTGGCTCGGGTCGCGGCTGCACTCCGCGCCTGGCATGTGCGGACTCGGGTCAGAAAGATCGTGTTGTTTCTTTCCAGTCTGTACCTTTTTGTGCTGGCCATCACCCTCATGAAGGATGGAGCTCGAGGCCTGGTGCCGCTGATGCGGGATGTGCTGAATGTCACGGGTGCGGCCAATGCACTGGGGTTTGGATGGCTGTTTGCCTATGCCATCATGAGCGGGTCGCCGGTCGCTGCGGCTGCTCTGACCTTCTTTGAGGCTGGGGCTGTCGACAGGCTGGGAGCTTTTGCCATGATTTCGGGCAGCCGGTTGGGGGCAGGCTTTATCGTGCTTCTCATCGGTTTTCTGTATACGCTGCGCGGGCGGGATCGCGCGACCAGCCTCAGCATGGGGCTGCTGTCGCTGATTATTACGGCGACAACCTACGTTCCGAGCCTGTTCCTCGGCGCGATCATCCTGAAAGCAGGAACCCTCGATGGCCTCCAACTGCGCTCGGGCGCACTGCTGGTCTCTGTCGTGGATCAGCTAGTGCAGCCTGTGGCTGGGGTGGTAACGGGTTTGTTGCCCAACTGGGGCATTTTTCTGGTCGGCTTGGGCATCATATGGTTCAGTTTCAACTTGTTTGACAAGTGCCTGCCCCAGGCGACGCTCAAGGAGAGCCAGCTGGGCTGGATGTCACGCTTGGTCTACAGGCCCTGGGTGATGTTTGTGCTGGGTGCCCTGATCACCACGATCTCTATGTCGGTCAGCCTTTCCCTAAGCCTGCTGGTTCCCCTGAGCGCCCGCGGTTTTGTCCGGCGCGAGAATGTTATCCCCTATATCATGGGGGCAAACATCACGACCTTTGTGGACACCTTGCTCGCGGCCGTTCTGCTTCAGAATCCGCAGTCGTTCACCATCGTCCTGGTTCAGATGCTGAGTATCCAGATTGTGTCGGCCGTAATACTGGCCTTCGCATACCGTCGCTATCAGCGAGGGATGCTGCGCATTGTGGCTTGGGTCACTGCAACGCGTGGGAACCTGGCCCTGTTCCTCGCCGTGATCTTTGTGGTTCCCATCATTCTAATGCTTGCGTGAAAGAGGTGAGCGTGCTGTGAGCATCGTGATCGCTATCAAAGGCTCATCGACCGACCCCGCAGCTCTGCACCTCGGGGCCGCAATCGCACGTCGCGCCAGCCAGCAAGCGGTCATTCTGACCGTGGCAAAGCACGGAGCGGATCGTCAGGCGACCGAGGCGACTCTGGCCCGTGCCCGCGAAACTCTGGCACAGCAGCACGTCGAGGCGCTTACCAGACTGCGGTATGGGCACGCTGCTACTGAGATTGTGCGCGAAGCTGAGGAAGGGGGCTATGATCTCGCCATCGTAGGCGCAGGTCAGGAGCGGAATCCAGTCAGGCGACTGCTCCATGGTTCGACGATGGTGCGCGTCGTTGAGCATGCTCCCTGTCCGGTCATTGTCACCAAGGGAAAGGTGGAGGCAATGCAGCGGTTCCTGCTCTGTGATAGTGGTGCGAACTCGGCGTTGGCTACCGCCAATACGGGCTCTGCCGTTCCTTCGCTGCTGAGTCGCTTTGCCGCTCTTCCATCCCACCTGCTTGCCCAGGATACAGAGATCGTCATCCTGCATGTGATGTCGCAGATAGGAGCAGGCCCCGGTGTGCTTGGAGGGCAATTGCGCAGCAATGCTGAGGAGTTGATCAGAGAGCGCGCGCCCGAAGGTGAGCTACTCGCGGTGGATATTCAGGCCCTGCAGCGGCTCGGCATCCAGGCACGCGCCAAAGTGCGCCACGGCCTTGTGGTGGACGAAATCCTCGCGGAAGCCCGCAGCGGCAACTATGACCTGGTTGTCATCGGGGCCTACCGGGGTGACGGCTGGCAGCGCATCCTGCTGGATGACCAGGCGCACAGCATCATAGTCCAGATGGACCGGCCTGTGTTGATCCTCCGCTAGCGTCCCAATCTGTGACGCGGGAAGCGGCACGAGCTCTCAATCTGGGCGAAGGTCCAGCAGAGGTCAGACAGCCTCGTTTCTACCGTTTGGCGAAATTCCTGGACGCTATGCAGACTTGTCACGGCATTGTCACGGGCTGATCACGACGTTTGTCATAGCAGGCTGTTATAGTACCATTAGAAGACCGCTCCTAGTTGTGGCAGTGTGACAGGCAGCCGAGCTCTCACTCTCTCTGTCGAGCTGACACTGGAAAGACCCTCCCGCCGTCCGGGGCCGCGAGGGTCTTTCCTTTGCCAAGGGCTCCTCCCTACTGATCCAGCGACGCTCTTGGCGCGCATATTGCTCCAGGATGCTTGCGTTTGGACACATGATAGGTGCATCGCTTTCTAGTTCTGGACGCAGATCGCAGTTAATGGTCACCCGGTGTGATCGCCTTCAGCGGTGTCCTCACCATCTATCCCCTTGTTGACAGGATTGCTTCTTTCGCTATAATACGGCGTGCGAAAGGAGCAGAATGAGCGGAAAACTATGGGTTCCTCCTCCAGCAGACCCTCCCGTCACCGGACAGGGTTATGGCGAGCCGGGGCGAGGTGAGAACGCGCGACGAAAACGGACCGGGGGTCGACTTCTCCTACGCCTGGTGGCGCTTGCCGTGACGCTGGGCGTGCTCCTCCTATGCCTGCTGCTGGTGGTTGTCCCCTATGCTGTTTCTCGTGGCGGGGAGGGCCGGATCAATCTGCTTGTGCTGGGCATTGACCGGCGAGGAGGGGAGGGGTGGGCGTATCGCACCGACACCATCATGGTGGTTACGCTGGACCCTGGAACCAGGGCAGCCGGCATTCTCTCCATCCCGCGCGATCTCCAATTGACGATCCCGGGCCACGGGCAGGATCGGATCAACACAGCGAACGTATATGGTTCCCTTGAGGACGATCCAGACGGGGGGCCTGCTCTGCTTGAAGCGACTATCGAGAGCAACTTTGGCATCCCGATAGATGGATACCTGATGGTCGATTTCTCGGCGTTCGAGCGGATTGTCGATACTCTAGGGGGTATCGACGTCGAGGTTCCCAAGGTCTTGTACGACACCCGCTACCCGGATCCCAGGCCGGGGGATCCCTACGCGTACAAAACTGTGCGCTTTGAGCCGGGCTTGCAGCACATGGATGGGAGCAGCGCCCTAGTGTACGCTCGCTCGCGGATGAGCACAAGCGACTTTGACCGGGCCAAGCGCCAGCAATTGGTGCTTCTTGCCATTCGCAAGAAAGCGTTGAGCGTGAGCGCGATCCCGCGATGGCCCAAGCTGGCGGCGGCTGTGATCGATTCGGTCAGGACTGACCTGGAGACTGACGACTTGCTCTCGTTGGCGATCCTGGCAGCTCGGCTCGATACGTCCAACTTGAAGCAGGCGGTCCTCGAGCATCCACTGGTGTTCAGCCACCGGCGCGCTGACGGCGCAGCCGTGCAATTGCCCAACTGGGATCTGATCAATCCCCTGGTCACTGACCTGTTTGGACCTCCGTCGTCGAGATAAGTCCGCACGCCCATTTGCACACAATCTACAAGAGATCTCCCCGAGATCTCCATGACTTTGTGCTATCATATTCTGCAAGACGGGAGAGACCCGCACCATGACAGAAGGAGGTAGCTGTGAGAAAAGTCTGGAAGTTCTTGGGGATTGCCTCTTTGGTCGCCGTCCTCGGCGTAGTGACCATCGGGGCTGTCGTCTATGCACAGGATGGCGGGGAATCTGACTGGCCCTTTGACTTTGGCCAGCGCTTCAAGGAAGCCCTCGCCGACATCCTGGGCATCGGCGTCGACGAATACGATTCGGCTGTGGAGCAGGCCCGGGGCCAGGTCGTCGATGACGCTGTGGAAGAGGGCTGGCTGACCGAGGAGCAAGCCGAGATGCTCGAGTGGCGCCTGCAGCAAGCTCCTGAGTTGGGGCGTCGGGGCATGATGCCCAGGGGCTTGGGCGAGTTCGACCGGCGTCTGAAGTCTGGAGGCGCCAGATTGCTCTCCATCGCTGCAGACGAGCTGGACATGTCCGTCACAGAGCTGCTAACTGAGTTGCAGGACGGCAAGAGCATCGCAGAAGTCGCCGGTGACAAGGGTGTGGATCTGCAGGTGATTGCCGATGCCTGCATGGCTGAGGTAAAGGAGTCCCTCGACGACGCCGTGGCCGATGGTCGCATTACCCAGAAGCGAGCTGATTGGCAGCTAGCACAAACAGAAGAAAGATTGACCGACTTGCTGAACAACACGTGGGATGAGCATCTGCGGGATGAGGTGCATCACGGCGGCATGCTGGGCATCCCTGGCATTGGCGGGCTATAGCCATCCGGGCCTGCTCTCAGGCAGGCACCCCGAAAGGAGGTGGCTCACCTAGCGACTGACGAACCACAGAACGTATGATGTCGTCGGACGTACCGGCGAGGAGCTTCTAGGTGAGTGGCTGGTAGGAGCTCCTCGCTTCTTGATTCCAGTGGGCGGGGTGCACCCCGCCCACTGGTAGTTTACCGCTTAGCAAACTGCACTTACCTTCCACGAGATCTCCATACCTTCTCCACACCTCTGTGCTATCATCGTGTCGATACACAGAAACGGGGGTATGATACTTGAGCAAAGCGAAGGCGAATTACTGGGTAGATGTGGCGATAGGGTTTGCGGGTCTGGGCAGTGCCGTGAGTGGATTGGTCCTTCTGCTGCCTGGAGATCCCACGGTCGGGATCCTGGGGCTCAGCTACCAGGTGTGGAACAACCTGCACACTTGGAGCAGCCTGATGGCCCTCCTGGGGGTGGTCGCTCATATGGCACTGCATTGGAAGTGGCTCGTCGCCATGACTAAGCAGATGATCTGGCCTGCGAGAGTGCAGCGGGCGAGCGAACGCATTGCTGAGGCGCCGTCTGGTAATGCAGCAGCGACTGGTCTGAGCCGTAGGGCCTTTCTGGTCTATGGGGGGGCGGCGACAATCGTGGCTGGTGCAGCGCTGGCGGGGTACAGAGCCATATTCGCGAACGTAGCCGAGGCGAGCCAGGGCGACGGCCAGACGACCGCGACGGTTCAAGGGGCAGGCGTCGCCTGCCCACACAATCTCGTAAACGATCCGTACCCTGGGA
>JBFFCR010000177.1:0-7784 GCA_041559855.1 Anaerolineae bacterium
ACGTGGGCGCTGCCTCGATTGCTTCGTAGCACACCTCGGTGGCAGCTGTGAAAGCGCCGCGCTTTACATATTCCTGGCTCAAGGTCATCGCGGTGAGGATCGTGTCCGCGCTGGACGATACGAGGAATTCGGCCAGGCTCATGGTCACGCCTTCCTCGGACATGCTATCGAGCCGCTGTCGGGCCTCGCGCGCCTTGTCCTCCCACCCCTTGGACGAGAGAAAGTCGACGAGGGAGTTGGCGAACGACAGGGCTTGCCGGGAGTCTCCCTTGGCGATATAGCTGTCAGCCAGTGCGTCGTACAGGGTGATCAGGTCATCTGCCTGCTCCCTCTCCACCGTGCCCAGATCCACGATTTTAAGCACCTCTACAAAGTGCTCAAGGGCGTCGTCGATACGCCCCAGGACCTTGTAACACTCTCCCAGGGCAAAGTGACAGCCCAGAGTGTACTGAGGATTGTGCAATGCCTTTCTGAATTCCTCGATGGCGAGCTCGAACCGGAATCGCTGTTGGTAGAGCAGGCCGAGGTTAAAGTGCGCAGCAGGGCGGTCTACACCGGCTTCGATCACCCGGGAGTAGCTGGCAATGGACTCGTCGAGCAGACCTCTGGTCTGAAGATCGATGGCCTTGGCGATCAGCGCGTCAGTTTGGGTGCGGGAGAGGCCTGGTTTGGCGCGCGCAGCCACCGCGGTAGTTCCCGGCGCCAGCTCTGCGGGCGCTCGTGGTGGCTCCGGTGGTGTCTCTTCAAAGGGAATGCTGGCCAATTCCTCCAGGGCCTTGTCGCGGGCCTGGTCGACCGGACTGGCTCCCTCGTCACCGAGGGCAGGCGCGGCCCTGAAATCATCGATAGACTCGCCGCGTTGCAGCGCTCGTGCGAGGGCGCGAGCAGTGGGATGCCTGGCATCGATGTCCAGTGCCCGCCGGCATTGCTCCAACGCGTTGTCGTGCTGTCCCAGGCGCTCGTAGGCGCGGGCAAGGTTGAGATACTCCTGGAGAGCATGGTGTGGCTGGTCGACCTGGAGAAAGATCTCGGCCAGTGCGCGGCGCGCCGTCACATGATCGGGATAGAGCTTGGTGGCTCGCTGATATCCCTCGATGGCCTCGCTCCAGTCGCGCCAGCCCTGGTGAATGAGGGCCATAGAGACGAGGGCGTCGGCTGCAGCGTGCCGCTGACCCATGGCCTCGTGAATCTCGGCAACGCGCGCCAGGGGAGCGGGGTCCTTGGGCGCCAGCTGGCTGGCCCGGGTGTAGGCCTCCAACGCCCGGTCGTACTGCTTGAGTTTGAAGCAGGCCAAACCGACGTGACTGAGGACGGCAGGATCGTCGGGCATCTCCGCCAGCGCCGCCTCGAATGCAGTCAGCGCCTCTTGCCAGTTTTCAGCCCAGGCAAGGTCCAGCCCATCCTTTATTGCCTTCTCGTAGATCTTTTTGTTGCCTGCCACGCGTCCCCCCACGTGAAGGAATCGTACAGACGGATTATATCACAGAAACTCGATGGATGCCAAGCGCCCGGCTCTGTCATTCCCGCCCCGGGTGCAGGGAACGGTTAGTGTCACGCGGGGGAGATGGAGCGGTGCGACAGTGCCGGCCTGCAGCGAGTCTAGGCGAGGTAGCGCTGGTACAGGTCGCCAAAGACGGAAGGCGCGATCTCGTGGACCTGACGCAGCATCTCCAGCGCCAGCTCGCGGATCTCCCACTGCGCGGCCTTGTCGCAGCGCACCGAAAAGAGGTGGCGCAGCGAGCGAAAGTTCATGGTGACGATGATGCGCGTGGCAGTCGCGTTGGGGAGGACAAAGCGGGCATCCTCCTTGCGGACGCCCAGCTCGCGCAAGCGATGGTAGGTATCGGCCACCTGCGCCATGAACTCATCCCAGATGGCCTGCGCCTCGGGGTCGCGGGCCACTGACGGCGGTACTACGAACTCGGGTGCCGACATGTCCACGTAGCGCTGCGACTCCTGACTGTAGCTGGCAATGCGGTGGCGCACCAGTTGGTGAGAGCAGGCCCGCGAAATGCCGCTGATCTCAAAGGTGACGCTGGCATGCTCGATGAGAGATTCGTGTCCCTCGCGGATACGCGCCTGCAGGAACCTGCCGGGCCGGCCCTTGGATTGACTGCGGTAGCAGGCCCGACCGGCGTGCTCCAGCAGCGCCTCGGCCCCATCGTCGTGCTGCAGGTAGCTCGTAATGCCAATGATCTCAACGTGCATGGGTCCCTCCCTGCCTTAGGTCAGTCCGTACTCTTTTTCGTAGCGGTCGATCTCTGCTCGCAGCCTTGCCCGTGTCGTCATCGCCTGCTGCGCCGGTGTCGCCAGCTCCATCTGCCAGGTATCGGCCAAAGTGGCCAGGTTACCGAGGTGCTCCTCCAGCGGGTCCAGGATCTTGATCACCAGCGGGTCGAAGAAGGTCCCCGAGACCCCTCCATCCTCCTCGCCAGAGAACCAGTTCTCGCGCAGCGGTTCCAGAAGCTTGGTATTGATGCCTTCCACGAGATCATCGACGCTTGTGACCAGGGTGACCAGCCCGTTCAGGGCGGCGCGGAACTTGTCGCCCAGGCCAAAAGGTAGGGCATCCAAGATCTTGGTGACGAACTCTTTGACTGCTTCGCCCACGGCGTTGTCCGTAGCTCTCTCCAGTGCAAGAGCCACGCTGTTCTCCAAGGACTCGATAGCATCGGCCAGGGCAGACACCCTGGCTTCGAGCCAGAGCAGGGCCTCCTCAGCGGTGGGGATGGCTTCTGCCACAGCTAGCAGAGCCCTCTCGGCCCACTCCAGCCCGCTCTTGAGCGCCCTGGCTCCGGCCTCAAGGGCCGCTAGAGGTAGCGCGGCGGCCGCGAGCCCCTTCTCGATGATCCCGTCCAGGTCGATCTTGTCCAGTTCCTGGTAGAGTTTCAGCAGCCCCAGCAGCTTTGCGACCTCTTCCGCGGCATCCCCCACAATGCCCCCCAATTCCAGGTCGGCGGCATCCTTGGTGGCTGCCAGCTCGGCATCGGCGGCCTCTTGCATCGCTACAAGCTCGCTATTGGTGACTCTCCACACTGCGACACTTGATCCCGCAGCGACGGCCAGTCCTGCCGCGCCTCCGACGACCGCGCCGGTAAGGAACTTGCGGCGGCTCAGTTGGGCCTGCTCATCCGCTGGCGGAGACTCCTCAAAGCACTCCTCGGGTGATCGGTTTTCCTGCATAGCTGTTCCTCACAATCGCAAGTGTGCAGAATGAGCACCATCCCTGACCCCATGCGTGATGAGGGGGCAAAGACTACTCGTGGCAGGGCGCTAACCCCGGCCCCAGCTGAGCCGAATCCGTGCCCTGCTCAGCCTGGGCCACAGCCCACGCCTTAGCGTCAGGGTGAAACCGTCAATCCTGCGCTTGCTCCCGGCGGGTCAACAGGTCGTGGGGGTGCTGCAGAGCACAACCCAGGTCAGTCAAAGCCCTCAAAGTCATCATCGCCCTGCATCAGATTGACGTTCTGTTTGTATTTATCCTGGAGCGCCTCGCCTTCGACATGGCCCACCTCAGCATAGAGATCGGGCCCGTAGGTGCGCGTCTGGACGACGACCGGCATGGGTACGGCGTGGCCCAGGATGAGGGCCTGCTGCCGCGTGTCGAGGCGGGCCAGCACCTGGCGCAGCTCACCCGCTCCCGACACCCCGGTAAAGACAGCGCGGATGTCGGCCTCGTTGTCCAGAAGGGCGGTGACGCGAGTGCCGATCTGGGACATGACCTCCTCGTCGATGCCGCTGGGCCGCTGATCGACGATGAGCAGCGTCACGTTGTACTTGCGCAGCTCGCGGGCAATGGTGCCAAAGATGGTCTGGCGGGCGATGGCGGGGTCGAGGAACTTGTGCGCCTCCTCGATGGTGATGACCAGCGGCGTGGGCTCCTCCGCTTCCCGGCCCAACGCCTCTTCCTTGCGGTGTACGTAGCGCTGGTGGATCCGCCGCGTGAGGTAGTTTGCCACCAGAATATAGGCTTCGAGAGTGCTGCCATAGCGCCCGAACTCGAGGATTACGTGGATTCCTCGGTTCAGGTACTCCATGATCTTGCCCACCACGTCCTCGCCGGTGCGGGGCTGCAAGAAGCCGAAGCGGCGCAACAGGCCCAGCTTGCGCTGGATGGCCCCCAGCGTCCCGCCGTGGAGCTTGCCCTCCTCCAGCATCATATCCAGTTCGGTGGGACCTTCCAGGTCCTCTTCGCCTTCGGCCAGCAGTTTCTCGATCCAGCTCTTGCCCAACCGCCGCCGCAGGAAGTAGAGTGCGCCGACCTGCACATCGGACAGGCCCAGCAGGCTGCTGAGCATGTCGACGTCCTCCGGCTCGATCTGATCGTAGCCGATGCGCACGACGAAATCCACCTTGCTCGACCGCCGTTGCGAGGACTCGGGATCGAGGGTCATGACGCTGACCGAGCCAGGGAAGAGCTGTCGCAGGCCTTTCACCTTGTGCCTGCCCTCGGCCTGGCTCTCCCAGCCATACTCGTTGTGCATGTCAAAGACGAGATTGACCGCGGCGCCCTGCTTAATGATGCCCGCCAGCAGGGTTCGCGTCAGGAAGGTCTTGCCGGTGCCGCTCTTGCCAAAGACGCCGCTGGAACGCTCGACGAATCGCCCGAGGTCCAGGTGAACGCGCACATTTTCCATATCCAGGGGCGCGCCGACGTAAAAGTGGCGCTCGTCCTCAGCCCCAAACACATGGTTGACGTCCTCTTCGGTGGCCTCGTACACCGGCGCAAAGTGGGCCGGCACGGTCTTGACCGGCTTGGGTTCGTCCGAGTCCCGGTCGAGCACCAGCATGGGCGATATCTCAAGCCGGCCAAAGGTGCTGGTCCCCTGGTGGACCCGGGCCAGGAAGGGATCCGACGTGTCGGGGGGCGCCTTTTCGATGGCGGGGTTGGTGCTGTCCAGAACGACGTCGGTGATGATGCTGAAGAACCGCCTTCCCGTCTGCCCGCGGACTACCACGTAGCGCCCCACGGCCATGCCCTCGACCACGGCGCTGCGGTCCAGCTTGACGTCGAGTCCCTTGCTCAGGCTTCCGCCGACCACGATGCCCAGGTGATGGGTCTCGGCCTCAACCCCTGGGGAGGGAGACCTCTGCGAAAAGAACTGGTCGAGAGTGCTTCGTTCATCGCTCAAGGCCGGATCCTCCTTAGTATGGCGTCGAGACGGTACAGGTCCATCGCTAGCAGGCGGGCCAGCTCGCGCCCGGCATTGACGAGGAATTCTCGGCTGGCATCCTTGCCTCGCGCCTCCGCTGCGTTGCGCAGGTTGGCCGCCAGCAGTTCGTCGGCGGGCAGATCGCGGCTGTCCAACACCAGCCGGAAATAGTCGAAATGCCCTGTGAAAGCCACCAGCTCATCGGGCGAGCAGGTATGGATCACGTCCAGGCTAAGGGGCGGCTGGGGCGGTAGGCGCTGGCACATCTCTTCCCCATGGCGGTAGCCCACTACCAACACGCCTACCTCGATGGGCACCTGCCGGTTGTGGCGCTGGTCCTCGATGTACTCGGCAGGCACGCCCTCGGTGACCGCCATCTGCCGCACAAAGGGGTCGTCCTCCATGCGCACGTCGTGGATCAAGCCAAAGATCTGGTCGCCGCCCAGGGCGGGCACCTTGACCAGCGAGCCAAAGGCCGGCACCTGGGGACGCAGCACCTGGCATCCGACTGCGAAACGGGTCGTGCTGGAACGGATGATCCGCCCCACCGCTAATTCCATGGCCTACTCTCCCATCATGTTCGCCGCCAAGAGCGACGCTACCTCTTCCGCCAGCGGGCTACCTGTTTCTGTTGTGCCTTGCGGGACAGCTCGGGCCAGGGCAGCCCATTGCGGATCAGGGCCTGTACGATCATGGTCTCCAATGCCTCGCGCTCATCGCCCAAGATCACGGCCAGTTCGTCGGCGCGGGTCAGGACATAGGGATACCCATTGTTATAGATGCACTGGTCGTATACGGCGGAATGGACCAGCTCGAGTTTGGCGGGCTGGCGCGCTACCCACTCGGGTACCTCCACGCGCGCCAGGTCGGTGCCGGTGTTCAGGTAGAAAAAGAGCACCGAATGCCCCCGGCGCTGAAACTCGAGATTGGTTGCCGTGCCGCGCACAAAGAGTGCCGAGCGCTCGCCCGGCTCGAGAAAGTCAAAGAGGCCGCGGTCGGTCAGGCCGCGAAAGCCGGTGTCCGACAGTCGCTTGACCTCGTGGCGCTCCTCCGGCTCGAGGTGGGCCAAGTAGAGCAGGGCAACCACCTCCGCGCTCTGGGGGCGGCTGACAAAGGCGGCGACTGGCGCGTGCCCGTCGCGCAGGCGGTCCAGGCACTCCAGGTAGCGCTCCATGATCGCCTTTTGCCGGTCGTCGGGTATGTCGGCACGCTGCACCCAGATGAGAAGCGACCCGTCGCCCAGGGCCACGCGCGGCGGGCCGCCGGGCGGCTCGACCAGTGCCAGATCGGCCAGCGCCCGCATCTCGGCCAGGTCTCGCTCGGCGCTGATAAGGTCGGGGCTGATCAACCTTCCGTCTGGGTAGACCTGGTCTTCGCTGTAGAAGAGGGTGGGTTGGCTCGAGACCTCAGGGGCATGGCCGCTGCCATGCCGGAAAACGACGCTGCCGACATTGATCGCATAGTAAAAAGCCAGCCCGTGCTGGTCGGGGTAGATCTGCGAGCCGTCAGTGGCGATGAGGGTGAGGCGCTCGGGCAGGGCCGGCGCGGGGAACCGGGCGTCGAGGGGCTCGTCACCCGGGCTGGCACAGCGCAAGTGTGTCCGGCCCGGCTCGGACTCGGCCACCCGGCGCAGTTCTTCCTGCTGGTTGGCGAACCGGTGCAGCAACTCGCGGGCTGCGGGCAGGGTCTTGCGCTGCCTGCCGGACCGCTCGGCCAGCACGCGCCCCATCTCTTCGATCTGTCCCGTGACTTTGCTCAGCTCTAACGCCATGATCCTTCCGGCCTGGAGGTCATGCTCTGACTTCATTATACCCCAAGCATGCCGCGTTGGCAAAGAGGGATGGTACGTCCAGCATGACGAGACTGAGGGTGCATTGTACTCGCCAAAGCGCGATGCACCCGTCATGAGCGCGAACATGCGGAAAAGCGGCCTCTAGATCCCATGAAAAAGGAAGAAGGAAGCAGATTCCTCAGGTTTCGAGAAGCTCGGAGATCTGGGCACCGATGGCTTGGCAACCCTGTGAGTGAACGCGCGTCGCTCTTGCCAGCTTGCGTTGGATGTGGTAGACTGTGGCGGCAGCTCATCCAGGGAGGGAAAGGCAATGGAAGCGCTTAGGGAGCGGATCCTGCGCGACGGGGAGGACCTGGGCCGGGGCATTCTCAAGGTCGACAGCTTTATCAACCACCAGGTGGACCCCGCACTGATGATCGAGGCGGGACAGGTTCTGGCCGAGCGCTTTGCCGGCTGCGGAGCGACAAAGGTTTTGACAGCCGAGATCTCGGGCATCGCTCCGGCCCTGACCACGGCCCTGTACCTCAATGTGCCGCTGCTGTACGCGCGCAAGACCAAGCCGGTGACCATGACCGAGCCGGTCTTTGTCGAGGCGGCCCCCTCGCACACCAAGGGCATGTCGGTATTTCTCATGTGCTCGCCCGAGTTCCTGACGCCGGAGGACCGGATCCTGATTATCGACGACTTCTTGGCCAGCGGCCAGACCATCCAGGCCCTGGTGCGCATGGTGCGGCATGCAGGCGCAGAGCTGGTGGGAATCGGGGCTCTGATCGAAAAGGAGTTCGAGGGGGGCCGGCGCGAGCTCGAGTCGCTGGGCATCCCGCTGGAAGCGCTGGCCG
>JBFFCR010000178.1:0-7765 GCA_041559855.1 Anaerolineae bacterium
GTGGCGTTCAGCGCGTCCTTGGGGGTGCCACTGACAAAGGTGACGATGGCCGGCGCGCTTGCCATGGCAAAGCCTCCGATGCCGGCCGTCTCGGTGATCGTGCTGTCGCCGATGTCGCCGCTGGCATCCTCGGCCTTGAAGCCGGGGAAGTACAGGCCCTGTGGCACGGCGACCGGGGCGGTGAACCAGCGGTCGCCCAGGCCGCTAACCCGGATGCCGAAATCTGTGCCGTTGCGCGCCATGACGGTCACGATGGTGCTGCCCTCAATGCCATGTGCGGCGTCGACCATACCTTTGCAGGCGGCCATCACAGGGTTTAACACGCTGAGCGCGTTATCGCCGAGGGTTTTCAGCACTTTGGCTGCCACATCGGGGCTGGGCGCAACCTTGGCGATAAAGGGCGCCAGCTTTGTGGTGTAGAGGATCGAGCCTGCCTTGTTGCGATTGTGCCCCTCGTCGCCCATGTGCAGCGCCTCGGCCAACAGCGCGCGGATGTCGATCCCGCCGCTGGCCTCGAGGGCATCGGCCAACACGGGGGCCATGACTTCCTCCATCCAACGCAAGCGTTCCAGCACCTCCTCACTGTAGGCGCCGTAACGCAGCACCTTGCCATAGCCCTCGTTCAGATTCGAGTAGGACCTGTTGCCGTGGGTCAAGTTCTCCAGGATGTAAACCGACATGGAGGGGGAGGTGACGCCGGCCATCGGTCCCACGGCTTGATGATGGTGGCACGGCTCCAGCTTGATCTGGCCCGACTCGATGAGCGCTCGTGCGCCGGATTCATCTCCTGCCTTACCCTCAAGGATCAGGGCGCCCGTGATCGCGCCCCTCATGGGCCCCGAGGCGCGTTCCCAGGTGATGGGCGGACCGGCGTGCAGCAACAAGTCCTCGCGCATGCCGGGGATCACATCCAGCGCCTTCCCCAGTCCCACGAGGACCGGCCGGGCTTCCATCATTCGTTCGCATGCTTCCGCGTTTGCTTTCTCAATGTCCACCGACCTTCTCCTTTCGTCGCTTCCCAATTCAGCGCAGCCGCTTTCCCGGCTCGAACCGGGATCGGGCTTCTTTCAGTATCTCCTCATAGAGCTCGAGGTTGCGATCCTGCAGGTGGTCAAAGATCTGCGGGCTCTTGCTGCCCCAGGTCACGTAGCGCAGCGGGTCGGGATCGAGCTTGGCAGCGATGATCTCCTCACCGCCCCGCGCCTGGGCCAGCCGCCAGGCGATGGGCGTGACGATCATCGAGTGTCCAAAGTAGTAGCTGCCACCGGCATCGGGTCCCACTGCGTTGGTCGCGATCATGTAGACGTGGTTGTCGTAGGCGCGGGCGCAGTTGGTCATCTGCCAGATGTCAAAGCTGCGCAGGAGGGCCGACGGCCTGAGGATCATCTCGGCGCCCTTGACCGCCAGCAGCCGGGATAACTCGGGGAAGTCGCCATCGTAGCAGATGATCATGCCGATGCTGCCGAGGGCTGTCTCGAATACGTCGGCGCGGTTGCCGAGCGTCACCCATCCGCCGCAGTCGCGACGCTCCAGCGGGAAGGGATGTGTCTTGTCATAGATGCCAATGATCTCCCCGTCGGGGCCGATCAGGATCGACGAGTTGTAGACGACACCCCGTTCCGGCCCGCGCCGGTATGAGGGCCACACGACATGCACGCCCAATAGCTTGGCGGCAGCTTGCACGTCGCGCGTGATCCTGCCCGGGGCCTCGTCCACCAGGTCCCACAGCTCGTTCGCATCCAATCCGGTCACAAAGCTGGTAGTCACCGTCTCTGGAAAAACGATCAGCTCTGCTGCATACTCTTTGACCGCCCTCTCCAGCCAGGCGATCCCCTTGTCCACGTTGGCCTGCACGTCGTTGGGCGTAACGGCGATTTGCACGCAAGCAGCTACAAACTCTTTCATGTTCGCACCTCTCCCAAATGCACGATCGAGGGCGGGAGGCTCGCTGGCCGGATGCCGGACCCGTCAGGTCCTCCCTATCCTCTCATCTTTTCCAGGATTGCCATGAGGCGCTCGTCACCGCCAGCCGGGGGCCGCCAATCGACCTGAAGCACTGCTGCATCCTGGGCCTGCAGGCTCGCGGCGAACGACTCGAGGCCGACGTTGAGGGCGGCGAGAGGTTGTCTGAGCACGGATAGATCAACGGGGGCTGGCGACCCCGTGCCTGCAGGTTCGAGTCCGGGCTGGAGAGCCTGTAGCAGGCGCCCGGTGTAACGTACGGCAGCATCGTTGCTGGTCTCAACATGGGCGCCTGCCTGTACGAGCTGCTGCATCTGGGCATGGAGGTCCTGCGGGTCCTCATCGGTGCCGACGACGACGGCAACAACCTCCAGGAATCGCCCGGCCTCCTGGGCGGTGGCGCGGGCCCGGACAATCGCCGGGGCCAGATCGCCCGCTGGGTCGGGGTGAGCGCCGAATCCAAGGACGACGTCCAGCAGGATCAGGGCAACCTGTGGATCGAGGGCCTCCTGCTGCAAGCGGCGGATGCGGAGGTCGTTGTCCATCATGGGGTGCAGGCGGCCGACCGTGAACTCGTCCTCTCCCAGATCGATGATGGTGTGCTCCTGGCTGACCAACGAGTTTGCCAGGCGGTGCTCCTTGTTCAGCGGCGCGTTGGAATAGACCACGGGCAGATAGTCCTGCAGAAGCAGCAACGCCTCGTAGGCCAGCGTGCCTCCCGAAAAGAGGCCCCGCAGGTACTGCTGCCCCGGCGCGAATTGCTCCAGGGCGAGGGCCTGATCGGGATCCGCCGCCGGGCGGGCGCCTGCCTTCGAGATACCCTGCGCCAACCGGACGGCCATCTCGGCGGCCTCGTCAAAGGTAGAGGCGAAATGGAGGTTGCTGGTCTGGCGTGATGGAGGGCAGTAGCCAATGAAATCGACGACAACAGGCTTGCTGGCCGAACGCGCCGCATGCAGGAGGTGCTCAGCCACGCGAGCCGACGGCGGCTTTGATATGAGGACAATCACCTCTGTGTCGGGATCGCGGCGAAGGAGATCGAGACCCTGGTTGGCAGTCACCGCCCCTACCGGCTCGGAAAGGTCGCGCCCGCCCGTGCCCAGAGCGTGGGTGATGCCTCCGCCCAACTGGTGGATGCGCGCGCTTACCTGCTGCAACCCGGTACCCGATGCAGCTACCAGCCCGATGGGGCCACGCCGTACCTTGTTGGCAAAGCCCAGCCCCACCCCGCTGACGATGGCTGTGCCACAGTCCGGCCCCATGACCAACAGACCATCCTGGGCGGCCGTCTGTTTCAGCGCGATCTCGTCATCGAGGGAGACGTTGTCGCTGTAGAGGAACACGTTCTTGCCCAGGCGGAGTGCCTGGCGGGTCACCCCTGCGGCGTAGCGGCCCGGCACCGAGATCAACACCCAGTGGGCCTCGGGCAGCATCTGGGCAGCAGAATCCAGGCTCCTGGGGAGATAGTCGTGCTCCACGCCACCACGCCGTTGGACCAGCAGTTCATCGACCTTGCCCAGGGCCATCTCTGCAGTTTCGCTGCTCTCCGCCTGGACTACGATGACCAAATCGTCCGCTTTCGCAGCCTCGGCCTCGGGTGCCAGCAGGCCGGTCTGGGCCAGGATCTCTTTGTTTGCCTGGGTTCCCATGACGACGCCAGCGTCATGAATGCCCGGGAGGCCAGCCAGGGAGCGCTGCAATTGCATCAACACGACCGAGTCGTAGTAGGCTCCGGATCGGACCTGCGCTTTGGTAACCGGCATGGACAGAACCCCCAGATCGCCTATGCTCAGAGCAAACGAGTTGGTTGTTGCTCAGACGTCCGTCGCCACTCCAGACACGGAATCGATCCAGTCCAGGGACGCTCCGACAAGAACCAACTCGAGTAGGTGTCGCTGTATCGTTCTCTCACCACCGAGACGGTGCAGAAGCCGTGAGGCTCATCGTTTCACGAGCGCGCATCACAATATATCACAGGCGTCGGCCTGTGTCAATTGCACCCGCGCAGCTTGGAACGATCCCGCCGGGCAGACCGTGCTACATCCCGTCAGGCGGCCTTCACCGGCAGCGATTATCTCAACGTCTCCATCCGTCTCAACGCCAGGGCCACGATGGTCGCCCAGGGCAGGACTTTGAAATCGCCAGCATCAAGCGCAGCCTGTACCTGATCGCCTGTTAGTAGAAGCAGTTCCTGCTCTTCCAGGTCGTCGGCCTCAGGCTCGCTCACGCAGCGTGCCTGGCGCGCCAGAAAAAAGTAGGCCATGCCCACACCGCGGTTGGCGTCTGTGCGATAGCATCCTAGATCGGTCCACTCTGTTGCCTCGTAGCCGGTCTCCTCGAGCAGTTCCCTCTGCGCAGCCGCCAGAGGAGACTCGCCCGGTTCGAGAAACCCGCCTACCGGTGCCAGTGAAGTCCCCTCGATGCCGTACTTTGTCTGGCGGAAGCAGAGAAACAGGCGATCTTTTGTCACAGCGACGACGTTCACAAAGTCGGGGGTGATCACCCAGGGCCAGTTATGGATGATCCGCCCATCGGGGAGTTCGACAGCATGTTCTTCCACGACCAGGAACTGGCTATAGTCGAGGATCACCCTGCGTGATAGTGTCTTCCACTCTTCCATGGTTTGGTCTCTCGCTCCTCTTGGCACCCGGTATATCTACGGGCGGCGCAACCTGCCAGGAGTATATCACCACCTGCGGGTCCTGTCTATTCCGGCGCTTCCCCACTGGCGGGACCGGCTCAAGCACGGGCGCATTGTCCAGAAAACGCAGGAAAGATAGAGCAGGGATGAATCTCGCGGAATTGGCAGGGCCCGGTTCCTATGCTATGATGGAGGTCACCTGGAATCAGGATCTGACTATCCAGTGAACGGAAGGCCGCGGCTGCGAGTTGGATGTGTAGAGGCATGCGCCTCAACCCAGGTTCATTGGCGCAGCCAGGGAGGTCTGCGATGAAGCGTGTATGGTTCCATTCACTGATACTGATCACGGTTGTTGTGCTGGCGAGCTGCTCTTCGGCGCTTCCTACCCCGTTTCCTCTGCCCACGAGAGGGCCGCAGACTGCTGTGGATACGCCCGCGCCGTTGCCGCCTGTCTCTGGTTCAGGATCTGGATCCGGAGACGCGTCCACTTCACATGTTGTAGCGCCAGACGGGACCGATCCCTTTGACCTGATCTCCCTGGATGCCCTCTATGGGGTCCTGGAGGATCTGACGGCAATTCAGCCCTACTCTGGCTGGCGGAACTCGGCCAGTGAAGGCGAGGCCGAAGGATTGGACTATGTCGCCGGGAAACTGGATCGGATGAGCTACCTGGTCGACCTGGGGATGGAACAGGAGCGCCAGACCTTCCGGCTACCGACCGGGACCGACCTGTGGGAGACGCGCCTGCAGGTGACTGTAGGCGGGCAGGAGGTTGAGGTGCCGGCCGACGGGCTGCGCGGCAACCGCGACTATGCGCAGCTGGCACGCCAGGTTGACTCGGACGGCGTGCTCAACGACTCGGATCGCGATCCGGTGGTTGTCGAGGGTCCCGTGGTGGTCATCCGCACCACGGGCGAGCTCGAGGCCCTCACGCCGGCAGATGTGAAGGGCAAAGTGGTGTTTCTCGACTATGCCGTGATCGACCGCTCGCTCATGAGCACGAACGACGCCGTGACGCTTGCCTGGAGGCTCGCGGAGAAGGGACCGGCTGGCGTGGTTCTGGTCACGCGCTTCTCGAACGTGCCCGGAGAGAGCCACGGGGCCTTTGTCGGGGATGGCTGCGCGTTCACCTGGGTGGAGGTCGAGCCACTGCCTCCCGTACTGTACGCGCGGGTCGAGGACATGGCACAGGCCGGGATCGAAAGCATGGATGACCTTGAACGGATCGAGGCGGCCCGCTTGACCTGGGACGCGGATGTCTTTGCCCCGGGTACCTCGGGCAACCTGGTTGCACGCATTCCCGGCGCCGATCCTTCCCAGGCGATGATCCTGGGCGCGCATATCGACAGCCCCAACGCGCCCGGCGCGCTGGACGATGGCAGCGGGTCGGCCATCTTGCTGGAGGTGGCGCGCATCCTGGATGCGGCGCAGCTTCAGCCGCCCACCGATCTGTACCTGGTGTGGTTTGGCAGCGAGGAGCCGAGTCTCTTTGGGGCCGCGCACTTTGTGGCTACCCACCAGGAGTTGCTAGATAGAACGCGCGCCATGCTCCAGATTGATTGCCTGGGCCGCCCGCTGGATGGGATCGATGCCGAGTTACGCCTTGTTGCCTGGCCCTACGGCCGGCATGGCGTTGGCTCACTGCCCTGGCCCGAGGCGTTGGCCCGGTTGGCTGCTGCCCGGAATGTGACGACAGTGCCGTTCGAGGTCTACCACACCTATTCAGATAACAGCACCTTCGCTGGTTTCGACGTGCCCAACATGGACCTGATCTATGAGCCGGTGGTGGGCCCCGACGCCAGCGTCCATTACTTTGCTCACTGGCATGACCCCTACGACACGGTAGAGCTGGCCCGCGAAGTGGACGACGTTTTCGAAGGCATGACCCGGGTGGCGCTGGCTGCTGCCCTGGAAACCAGCGGCGACGTCACCGCTGTGCGGGTCTCGCCCCGCCCCGACCGGCGAGCCCTATTTGTGGGCAGTCACACCGAGGCGTTGCACATGAGCCCCGTCGCCTTTACAGAGTTGGGCATGGCCTGGGCGATGCAGGGCTTTGACGTGGATCTGATCCCGTATGGACAGCCGGTGACTCCTGGCGATCTGGAGGATGCCGACCTGGTTGTCGTCCTTCCCGTATTGGATTATCCAACCTCTGAGAGTGGCTTGGACCAATACGACGAAGCCTGGACGCAGGAGGAAGTGGACGCCCTGGAAGGCTATGTTGCAGACGGTGGCTTTCTGGTGCTCACCAACAGTCTCCAGCGTCTGAAGTATGGCATCGTGGGTTTGGATCCCAACGAGGACTGGCAGGATGCCAATGCCCTGGCCTCAGCGTTTGGCGTCGTCTATGAGGACGGCGGCATGAGAGGGGTTGAGGCGTCGATACAGGGCAACCACCCCCTGACCAAGCGGGTCAACTTCCTCGAGCTGGGCGATGGGAATGGAGTGCCCTTTAGCCTGTCCGGCGGGGCATGGCAGGTGCTGGCCTCGGTCGGCGAGCAACCAGCAGCTGCGCTGGGCAACTATGGCGCTTCGGGTGGGGAGGTGCTGGTGCTGGCTGATGTAGCCATGCTGAGCGGCGGCGGGAGCGAGCTTCCCAACCTTCCCTTCTGGCGAAACCTCGCCGATTACGCGCGCTCGCGCTGACAAGGCACATTGCAGCCACTAAGGGCAGTTGGCGTCCCAACCGGCTGCCCTTGCGTAGTTTCATCCTTCTTGCTTGCGAGCCTTCAGGAGAAGGGTAAACGGCAGCTTGCGCATCACCTGATATTCGCGCGATTCCGGAACACTCGTGTATGTGTACGGCAAGCGCTCCAGATCCTCCGGCGAGGCATTGGCGACGTCCTCATAATGCTGCTCGACCATCCGCTCCAGCGAAAAGCCAGCCTCGAGCAACTGGTTGATGATCTGTGCCAGCGGACGCAGGTGGTCGCGAAAGGGAGCGGAGACGCCGCTCTCAAAGGCCCAATCCCAGTCTTCGACGACGGGCCATGCCGCATAGTTGCCAATCTCGGTCGCTCCCGGGTCGCCAGCCAGAGTCCAGCCGGTCGCCTGGAACCAGGGGTGGCTCTGGCAAAAGACAAACGGCCCGCCCGGCTTGAGCGCTCGCCACACCTCCCTGTATGCCCGCTGGAGGTCGGTTACATAGTCAAAGGCAAAGGA
>JBFFCR010000179.1:0-7752 GCA_041559855.1 Anaerolineae bacterium
ATGCCCCCTATTAGCTATACTTGTATGGAGTCAACCGATGGGGTAGACTGCAAGCGGTGAGCAGCCACTTGTCAGGCTGGCCCCGTCGGAGACTCGCCCGGGAGCTGAGGACTGCGTGCCCCCAGCGCCGCGAGCGCCACCCTTGGACTGTCCCCCCCGGGCTAGGCTGGACGGCACTGTCAAAAGCGTGCCGCGCTACGAGCGCCATAATAGGAACACGGTAGTCCACATGCTCCGATGGGCACAAGAACCCAAAGGAGGCCTTCTATGTTCAAGTTCGGTATCGACCGGAGTGAACAGCATCACAATCTGTGCATACGCAATGACAAGGGTGCCATCGTCAGCCAGCTCGAGCTCAAGCACACCCTCGCCGGCTTCGAGCGCCTGGACTACGAGCGGCAGAAACTAGGTGTGCCCGCCAACGAATGCTTGGTCGCCATCGAGACGGCCTACAACCTGCTCGTCGATTTCCTACTGGACCGTGGCTATCGCGTCTATCTCATCCCACCCCAGGCCACTAGAGGCTACCGCAATCGCCAGCGCAGCACCGACGCTCATACCGACGACTCTGATGCCGCTCTGCTGTCCAGCATCCTCCACACCGACCTGCATAGCCACCACCGCCTCAAGCCCAACTCCCCCCTCACCCAACAGATCCTGGCTCAAGTCCGCCTCATCGACCTCCTCCGCCGCTCTATCCAGCGACAGTGCAACCAACTCCGCGCTGTCCTCTTTCGCGTCTATCCCCAAGCCCTGGGCCTCTTCAGCAAGCTCACCTCCCAGATCAGCCTTCACTTCCTCATCGCCTATCCGTCTCCACAAGAAGCCCAAGCCTTGACTCATACTGCTTTTGAGAACTTCTGCCGAGAACATCGCTATGGCCGGGCTGGTCTCATCTCACGACGATATGCTCAGCTGATGGATCCAGCTCCAGAGGCCAATCCTGCCGCGGTGGCCGCCTATCGCGACCAGATCCGTATCTTAGCCCAATTGCTCCTGCCTCAAGTACTCCAGCGAACAGAAGCTCTCTCTTGCCTCGCTCAGCTCTTCTCACAGCACCCCGATGCACACATCTTCGATTCCCTCCCCGGAGCCGCTGACCTCCTTGCCCCGGCTCTGCTGGCCAAGTTCGGCGACCACCGCGATCGCTTCCCCACGCCAGCCAGCGTTCAAGCCCTGGCCGGAACCTGCCCCGTTACCAAGAAGAGTGGCAAGCGAAGGATTGTCATCTTCCGCCGCCGCTGCGATAGAGAGTTCCGGCGCATTGTTCAGCAGTTCGCCCGCCTCTCCATCCGCCAATCGGGCTGGGCGCTGGCTTACTGGCGCGACCTCCGCCCGCGCTGTCGCTCTGACTCTGACGCTTACCGCCGGCTCGCCAATCGCTGGCTGGCCATCATCTGGAAGATGTGGCAAGACGGCAAAGCCTACGACGAGACCTATCACCTCCAACAACGCGCTCTACGACGTAGGCCTAAACCCTGACTATTCGGTTGTCTTCGTGGATCCGTATTAGGGGTTCCTAGTCTTGGCAAGTCAAACGCTCACCAGAGGAGATTCGAATCAGAAGCGCGGTGCCATTATCGTAAAGCGCCGCGTAGCTTCCACCTGCGCATCGGCCATTGCTGGACTTGACAAAGCGTGTCCAAGGGACCTCGAACGCACGCCATGTCGCCACCCTTGCAGGACTGAAAACCCGTGAGTTCGACTGATCACTCAGCCACTCCGCCACCGGAAACCGCCTTGCTTCTCCATGTCCGCCCGCGGTGCTGGGCACACCAAGCGATCGAATGGTCCAAAGCGCACGCCAGACCCGACGCCAAGAGGCGGCCACCAAGCAGGGAGGGCCTCTCCTGCCGGCCCTCCCTGAACACGGCGCAGCCACCCCCGTCATGTCAGCAGACGTTGACCATCATGTTGTGGCTCTCCTTGCTTCCTCAGGGAAATCACCTACTTGGTCTCGGCGTCTGCACCATGCGTGGGTCGCCCTCCTAGGGGTCAAAGTGTACCTGGCCTTCATACCAATGGTCCGGATCGTAGCCGTAGCCGGGTCCCCACCACGTTCCCTGCCCGTGGACGTTCGCCAGACCACCGGTGCCGCCGAGGATCACCCACTGACCGTACCATTCGCTGCCACCTGGTGGTATCTGTCCAGTCAACTGATACTCCATGGTTCCCTCGCCGCTGCCCAGCACTGTACCTGTGAACACACCTCGACTTGAGAAGAGCAGAACGCCCGAGGCAAGCGCCGTGACGACCCACTCTGTTTCACCTACACCAGCCCAGTCTCCTTGCCACACTTCCACATCCGTCCCGTAGATGAACGTGTTGGGGCCGGCGGTTCGGGTGCCAGTGTATACAATTGTCTCGAGGTCGAAAATCCCTGACACCTCCGTGGGCGGCGTTGCATACACCGGCAGCGATGCCGTAATCAAAATCATGCAGACCAACAGCAGCGTCTTCAGTACCTTCTCCATTCTCCCTATCTCCTTTTCTAGTTTGACCCCACCTGTGGTGGAGGCCCGTCATATTTCCGGCAATCGATCTCGATCCGCAGTCTGTTCATGGCCGCAGCCGCCAGTCCGCCTGCCGCAACGAGAGTAGGGCTGAATTCGCACACGCCAAGCCTTTCGCAGCCCGTCGACAAGCCTGGCGTTGATTTGTCCATGTGACCACCCCCTTTCATGACGAGACAAGTAACCAAAAGCAGATTCATGCTATTCTGGTCTGGCAGACGGCTGACATTCACCCACATCCGAGCGCTCTGAGCTAGGGGAACTCGACCCCGTCTCGTTTTCCAGGAAGGCGAACAGGTGCTCCAAGCTCGCGAATCCCTGGCGTATGTCGCTCTGCGGCCTCTCCAGGGATGCTCGCCATAGCGGCGAGTCACAGCCCGGTGGATCATCGGCGCTTTCCTGCCACAGGCGCAGCAGGTAGGACAAGTATCGCCTTTCCTGGTTCACCCGCTTCTCCGCCATCCCGGTGTGTCTCCAGCCTCCTGATGCGCACAGTATAGCAGGCCATCGCACAAGAAACGCATAATGGCCGCACTGCCCGGTTGACCTTCCCGCATCGAGGGTGTATAATGGTGGCAACCCTTGTGCCTTCCACACAGGGAGCAGGGAGAGCATGGCGCTTCTGTCCATCCAAGTATTGGGACCGTTCCAGGTCAAGCTTTCCGAAGAGCCGGTGACCAGCTTTGCCACGGACAAGGTGCGGGCTCTGCTGGTCTATCTGGCGCTGTCGCCCGACCGCCCCCATCGCCGCGAAGCTCTTGCCGGGCTGCTGTGGCCCGAATTCGCCGAACGCTCAGCCCGGACCAACCTGCGGAACGCCCTGACCAACCTGAGACATGTCATTCGCGACCACGCGGCCTCGCCCCCCTTCCTACATAGCACCCGCCAGACGATCCAGTTCAATGGCCAAAGCAACTATTGGCTGGATGCGGATGCCTTCGAGGACCTGTTGGCCCTACTTCCACCGATGAGTGTGCAGTTGGAGCAAGCTGTGAGCCTGGTGCGGGGCATGTTCCTCGAAGGCTTCACCCTGGCCGACGCTGCCCCTTTCGAGGAATGGCTACTCCTCCGCCGGGAGCACTTCTGCCGGCAAGTCGTTGAAGCGCTGGATAGCCTGGCCGCCATCCACGAGGGGCACGGCGCCTACGAGTTAGCCTTGGCCCACGCCCGGCGCCGAGTCGAGCTGGAGCCCTGGCAAGACGATGGCCAGCGGCAGCTGCTGCGCCTGCTGGCTCTGAGTGGGCAGCGCAGCGAGTCTCTGGTCCACTATGAGGCATACCGGCGCGACCTGTCAGAGGAACTGAATGTCGAACCGCCCACCGAGACGACCCGGCTCTACGAGCAGATCCGGAAGGGCGAGCTGGAACTCCCAGCTCTGGCGCCAGCACTGGGGCGGGATCGGGAACCGCTCCCTCGGCTCCCCGGGTTTCTGGAGCAGGATACCGATGCGGTCGAGCCTCCGGTGTTTGTCGCCCGAGAACGGGAATTGGCGAGGCTGGACACCTTTCTGGAAGAGGCGCTGGCGAGCCACGGCCAGGTGGTCTTTGTCACCGGGGGACCCGGCCGGGGGAAGACGGCCTTGCTCACCGAATTCGGACGGCGGGCGATAGAGGCCCATCCTGCCCTATTGGTTGCTTCGGGCAACTGCAACGCCTATTCTGGCATCGGCGATCCCTATCTACCTTTCCGCGACATCATGGCCATGCTCACCGGCGACGTCGAAGCTCGTTGGCTGGCCGGTGCGGTCTCTACAGCACAGGCACGTCGCCTGTGGAACGCGCTCCCTTGGACCATTCAGTCTTTGCTGCACCATGGACCCCACGTCACGGGTCCCCTTGTTGCTGGACGGGCGCTGCTGTCTCGTGCTGCACTCTGGTGTGCCACCACTGCTGCTGGGCCACACAGTGCATCGTGGCTGCATCGATTGAGAAGACGGGTCGAACACCGGCCGGCCGACTCCGAGGGGACAGAACAGAGCCACCTCTTCCAGCAGGTGACGAATACGCTGCGGAACCTTGCAGAGATCCATCCTCTGCTGCTCATTCTGGATGACCTGCAGTGGGCCGACACCGCCTCCGTCAGCCTCTTGTTCCACCTGGGGCGGCACCTAGATGGGGCGCGTATCCTCATTGCCGGGATCTATCGAACCGAGGAGGTCGCGTCGGGCCGCTCTTCGATACTCCCTACGGTGGCAGAGCAGGTGGAACGACATCCGCTGGAGAAAGTGCTGAGCGAGTTCAAACGCACATATGGCGAGGTCTGGCTGGACCTGGCGGAAACCGGAGAGTCTGAGCGGCGCCGTTTCGTAGATGCCCTGCTGGAGACGGTACCCAACCGCCTGGGCCGAGACTTCCGAAAGAAGCTCACGGGGCGCGCCGGCGGACATCCCCTGTTCACGGTTGAGCTGTTGCGGGCCATGCAGGCGCGGGGTGACTTGATCCAAGACAGCCGAGGATTCTGGACAGAGGGACCGGTGTTGGACTGGGAGACGTTGCCTGCGCGGGTGGAGGGCGCCATCGAGGCGCGGGTCGCGCGGCTGGAGCCGGAGCTGCGCGAGATCCTGTCGGTGGCCAGCGTCGTGGGCGAGGACTTTACTGTCCGGGTGGTGGCCCAGGTGCAGGGGATGGAGGAGGGAACGTTGCTGCGCCTGCTGGCGCAGGACGTGGCGAGGCGGCATAGGTTGGTGATGGAACAGGCGGAAGTGCAGATCGGCCCAAGACGGATCGGTCGTTTCAAGTTTGGCCACGCCCTCGTTCAGAACTACCTCTACCAGCAGCTCAGCCAGGGGGAGCGACGGCTGCTGCATGGCAGGGTCGCGGCCGCCCTGGAGAACTGCTACGGAGAACGGGTCGACGAGTTCGCGGTGCAACTGGCTCATCATCATAGCAAAGCCGGCGATGACAGCCGTGCGCTCCATTACTTCACCCAGGCGGCGGAGAACGCCCATCGCGTGTACGCTAACGAGGATGCATGGGCACACTACACACGCGCCATTGAGGCAGCTAATAGAGTCTCTGCGGACGCAGAGTCGGTGATCAAGCTCTACCTCGGGCGTGGTTCGGTCAGCCAAACGCTGGGCAACTTCGAGGTTGCTCTGGCCGACTACGAAGCGGCGCTGCGGCTCACGGGCAGCACGGGTGAGGGTAGCTTCAAGCTCCTCAAGTGGCGCGCGCTGGTCGACCAGGGAAGGCTGTGGGGCTCTCGCGATTACAGCCGCGCCCGTGACTGCTTTCGAGATGCACTGGAACTTGCCCACCGGATGGGCGATCCAGAGGTCCTTGCAGAGAGCCTGAACTGGATGGGCAACTGGTACCTGAACGCGGAGAACCCGCGGGCGGCAGTCGAGCATCATGAAAGAGCCCTGGAGATCTTTGAACAGGTGGGGGACCGGCGCGGTCTGGCGACTACGCTAGATCTGCTGGGCATCGCCAGCCTGTTGGGTGGCGACCTGGTTGCCAGCGTGGGGTACTACGATCGGGCCATCACACTCTTCCGGGAGCTGGATGATCAGCCACATCTCGGTTCCAGTCTGACGGGCCGGGGACACGCCAGGGGCGCGACGTTTACTTCGCTGACAGCGATTCCACCACTGCTGCCCGTCAGTCCCCGGCGAGACTTCGAAGAGGCCATGCGCATCGCACGGGAGATAGGCTCGCCAGCTGACGAAGCCTGGCTGGCCTGGTCTCTAGGTCGGATGCATACCGTGCGGGGCCGCTATGGGCAGGCTCTGGAGGTCATCGAACGTGGACATGACATAGCCACCCAGATCGGACATCGCGAGTGGATCGTGGGAAATCAGTGTGCCCTGGGGGTCCTGTACCTGGAGTTGTTAGCGCCTGAAGAGGCGCGGTGCGAGCTCGATGCTGCGCTGGCCCTGGCCAACGAGTTGCGATCCCAGTTCTGGATCCATTGGGCAACCGGCGCACTGGCAGGGGCCTATTGCCTGCTCGACGATGGCGCACAGGCGCAGATGCTCCTGGAGCCGGTGCTCTCCGCAGGAACGCCCATGGATGCGGAGGCCATGCGACTCTGCTGGGCCAGGCGGGCGGAAGTGGCGTTGTGCCAGGGCGACGCGGCGTTGGCATTGGACATCGTCGAGCGTTTGATTGCATCGGCGCCCGGCATGGCGCCGGGACGCGTGATCACCTACCTGTGGAAACTGAAGGGCGAAGCGCTGATTGCCCTGGGAGATAGGGAGGAAGCACGTAGCCTGCTCCAAGCCGCAATTGAGAACGCGCACGCAACAGGAGAGCGATTTCTGCTGTGGCGCTTACACGCGAGTCTGGGGCAGCTGTACTGCACCTTGGGCCGGCAGTCAGAAGCGGAGAGAGAGCTCTCGAACGCGCGTGAACTCATCCGGGAATTGGCGGACACTGTTCCTGATGGAGAGTTGAGAGACAACTTCTTCCGGCGAGCACACGAGAGGCTCAGAACCTGGTCGTAGCACACGACTTGTTCTTTGGGACAGCAGGGGGGGACTATCTGGGCAGAAGCACACAGGTCTATGATTCCTGGAAGGAGTTCAAGACATCTCGAAAAAGGAGGTGAACATGAACACCATCGAATTGATCCACCATTCACTGGGTTTTGCGTTTGCGCTGTTGGAGCAGCTAGTATCTGACCTGACGCAGGAGCAGGCCGACTGGCTGCCACCCGGCAAGGCCAACCCCATCGGTGCTCTCTACTGGCACATGGTAGCATACGTTGACCAGTATGTGCATGAATGGTGCATGGCGCCCTTCAGGCACATTGCCTTCGAAGAATGGTTGAAAGCTAGATGTGCCAAGCGTGAACTGGGCATGGGGCAAGCCCCCCTCAGGCTCAGCGCTGGCTGGCAAGCAAAGGTAGTCATAGCCATGCCGCCAGAGAACCCCGAAGACCCCTATTGGGAGGTGCGGAACATGCGAGAGGGCCTCCGAGTGGACCTCCCAGCTCTGCACGACTATGCCCGGGCCACCAGCCAAACCCTCCTGAGCTGGGTTGCCTCCCTCACGCCGGAGGACCTGGAACGCACGATTTCCACCCCCATCGGCGACCTCAACCTGGGCCAGATACTGGAGCTGTTCATCATCGGCCACATCAACACTCACAGTGGCGAGATCTCGGCCCTCAAGGGTTGCCAGGGTCTCAAGGGCTATCCTTGGTGACAAGCGGGTGCGAAATCCGGGGGGAGTCCCACAACCATAGCTGGCAGTCCATGCGGCCTCTGCTTGCCACTATGGTTGCAGTGGCGACATGG
>JBFFCR010000180.1:0-7690 GCA_041559855.1 Anaerolineae bacterium
ACCCCTGACCATGGATGGCACCTTCTCCTTCGAGATGGTGCATTCGCCCGAAACCAGCTTGCGCGATTCGGACAGCTTGCTGGGGATGGTGGCGCGAGCTGGCTCCGGTGACATTGTACTCATCGAGCAGCTCTACGAGTACACGTTCTGGGGAGCGACGACCAGCAATCCGGCCGACGATCCCAACCCCCGGCTGGAGGCCTACATCGCAGCCGCACGGCGAGGGGCCAAGGTCCGGATTCTGCTCGATTCGGTGTATAACGACCCGGGCGATGTGCGGGGCAACACGACGACCTGTGCCTACGTCAACGGCCTGGCCTCATCCGAAGCCCTGGACCTGGCCTGCAGGTTGGCCAATCCCACCGGTACCGGCATCCACAACAAGATGGTGTTGGTGAGTGCAGAGGGTCAGGGCTATGTGCACACCGGCAGCATCAACGGCAGCGAGAACTCGTCCAAGAACAACCGTGAATTTGCGGTGCAGGTGCAGTCGAACGAGGCCTTTGACTTTTTGGCTGGCGTGTTCTGGTATGACTGGAGCGCAGATCTAGATCATGCCGTGTTCCTGCCCGTGGTCGTGCGGAACTAGCTGCCTTTCCCCGAGACGTCTCTAGGCACACCCTTGCCTTTTGCCCCTTGATCACAGTGTGTGGTACAATGTGTGCATTGGAACCCAAGGCCAGACGGAGGGTTGGCTCTCAAGTGAAGAAATCAACAGGCATCTACAACGTGCGCGCCGTGGAACGGGCCATGCAGATCCTGTCGGCCTTTGACGGCGAGCATGAAGACCGAGGGGTATCGGAGATCGCCCAAGCCACAGGGCTGCACAAAGCCACCACCCACCGCATCATGATGACCTTGCTCAACAGTGGGTTCCTCGAACGTGCAGCGGATGGTGAGCGGTTTCGCCTGGGCATTCGGGTGGTTGAGCTGGGTCTGGGGGCATTGCGCGGTCTTGACTTGCGGCGAGCCGCCTTTCCATACATGCAACAGTTGGTAGAGCGATTTGACGAAACGTGCGATCTCGGCGTCTTTGACCGGGGGATGGTGCTGGATCTAGAGGTTGTGCACAGCCGGCACTCGCTGACCATTGCAGCCCGGGTGGGCCGCCGACTGCCTGCCTACTGCACGGCAAGCGGCCGCGTATTCCTGGCGTTTCTCCCCCCGGAGGTAGTGGAGCCCGTCTTGCACGAACCGCTACTACCCTGCACCGAAAAGACGACCACTTCCCTGGCTCAGCTCCGCGCAGAGTTGGAGACCACCCGGCAGCGGGGATACGCCATCGACGACGAGGAGTTCGAGGCAGGGATCCGGGCCGTATCCGCCCCAATCCGCGACATGGACGGAAACGTAATCGCCACCCTGAGCGTGCCAGGGCCTGTTGCCCGGATGCCACCTGAGCGCATGGAACAGATTGTAGATGCGCTTCTGGAGGCCTGCAACGCGATCTCGGCTCGCGTGCTACTGGCATAGCGTGTAGCAAAGCCTGCCAGTGCAAGTGGCCGTTGGGAGGCCGCTCTCTGTCGCATCTGAGCATCTTTGACCCCCAAAGATAGTCAGATGCGGGCTGACAGCTCGGGTTCCAGCCGATGGTCTTGCGGCCATCGCCTGACTCTGTTCAGACGTAACTCTGGTAATCCGGCACGTACATATGTGCCTTGATGTGCGCCGCCAGGTCATCAGGTCTCGGCTGCGCGGCAAGCCCGCGTTCATAGGTTACATCGGCCACGGCCATGGCAATGGCTGCCGACACCTCCCGGATCTCCCGCAGCGGAGGATAGATCAAACCCTGCTCCAGGTCTTCCTCCTCCACCTGCCGGGCCAGTGCCCGGGCAGCCACAAAGAACATCTCATCTGTCACAACCTTGGCTCCGCAGGCGACGGCACCCAGTCCCACGCCAGGGAAGATGTAGGCATTGTTGCCCTGGCCCGGCACGTAGGTCTTGGTGCCCAATGTGACCGGAGGGAAGGGACTGCCGCTGGCAAATATGGCTCTACCCCCTGTCCAGGAGTAGGCCTGTTCCGCGGTGCACTCGGCCTTGGAGGTGGGATTGGACAGGGCAAATACGATCGGCCGGCCGTTCAGGCGTGCCATGACCCTCAGCACAGACTCGGTGAATGCGCCGAACTGCCCTGATACGCCGATGATGACCGTGGGGTGCAGCGCTTCGACCGTAGACAGGAAATCCGGCAGCGGTGCATGCTCGTGGGCATAGGGCAGTTTGTGCCCTGCGAGGCCTGCGCGGCCCTTGACCACCAGTCCGCCGGAATCGACCAGCCAGCACCGGTTCCGAGCGGCTTCTCTTGACAGTCCTTCGCCGACCATAGCCGCAACGATCAGGTTGGCGATGCCGATGGCTGCCTCGCCAGCTCCAAGGAAGAGTATCTTCTGTGCGGTTAGCTGCTCACCCGTGATGCGCAGGGCTGAATAGAGGCCAGCCAGCGCCATGGCGCCGGTACCCTGGATATCGTCGTTGAACGTGCACTGTCGCTCCCGGTATTTCTCCAGCAGACGAAAGGCGTTGACATTGGCGAAATCCTCGAACTGGACCAGGGCTCGAGGGAATACCTCCTGGACAGCCATCATGAACTCATCGATCAGCTCATCGTACGCTTCACCCCGCAGACGGCGCTGCCGGATGCCGGTGTAGAGCAGGTCGTCCAGCAGTCGCTCGTTTTCGGTGCCCACGTCGAGCATCACCGGCAGGCACTGGGCGGGAGGAACGCCGGCACAGGCGGTGTAGAGAGAGAGCTTGCCGACCGGGATACCCATGCCATAGGCGCCCAAGTCCCCCAAGCCCAGAATGCGCTCCCCATCGGTCACCACGATGACGCGCACGTCCGGTCCGGGCCAGTTTCGCAGGACCTGCGCCACACGCCCACGGTCGTCCGCCGAGATGTACAGGCCGCGCGGCCGCCGGAAGATATGCCCATACTCCTGGCAACCCTGCCCGACCGTGGGCGTGTAGATGATGGGCATCATCTCGTCGATGTGATCCAACACGACCCGGTAGAACAGGGTCTCGTTCCGATCCTGGAGGCCGGTCATCTGGATGTACTTTTCCAGGTTCGTTGGCTCTCGGTGGAAATTCTCCAAGACCCTTATGACCTGCTCTTCCATGGTGTGAACGTGTGGTGGCAGCAGGCCGCGCAATCCGAGCGCGTCGCGTTCTTCCTCGGTAAAGGCCGTACCCTTGTTCCGGACCGGATCGTGGAGCAGTTCTACACCGATCTGGTCATCCGGGATCACAAAGTGGCTGTTCGTAACCTCCGCGGTTTCAGTCATCTCGTCCCACCTCCACTCCCTCTTGCCAGGACCTCATTGCCAACGATAGACGCTTTGGTAGTCAGCCAATGCTCTCGGGAATGTTGTGAAAGCTCGCCCAAGTGCCTTCACGCATTTCCCTGACGTCCACCGATAGCGACAGGTAGCCGTTCTCAATGCGGTCACGGAAGGTCTCCTTAAGCACGGCCAGGACCCGCTGGGCGAATTCCGATTGAACCTCAGGAGGGCGACCCTCGAGGATCAGTAGGCTTACAAACACAAAGGCATAGTCCGGGTTGCCGTCCGCTACGCGATACTCACTGCGCCGGACGGCTCGACTCTTGATCGCTTTCAGGCTGACCGCACCTGTGGCTGCCAATTCTGCGTGCATGCGCGCAAGGAGCGGCTGCACTTCAAAGTCCAGATTCGCAGTGTACTCAAGTGTCAGGTGTGGCATCGGATACCTCCACAGGCGGTGTGCCATCCCAATAGCTGGCATTGATCCAGATAATGGCGTAGCTTCGCTCAGATGCTCATGGGTTCGAGCTTTACTTGGTCAACGCAAGCCAGATGGATACGATGATCAGGCTTGACGCAAAGAACCGCAACAAATAGACCTTCATACTATGCATCTCGAGCGCAGTGCTTCCGCTACGAGCCAGTACTGCGCTGATCAACACAATGAACACGCCTCTGGTGGATTGCAGGATATTGGGAATGAGCACGCCCTCCGCGATCTGTAATGAAATCACAAAGAGCAGCGTTGCCAAGACAAGGAAAAACGCCGAACCCATCCCAAGCCATAGATCTCGGCCTTTTGGAACTATTGGCACCTTTTTGCTCTTGAGATAGGGAACTAGGATCAGCGACCCAAGCCCGACCAGAAAGTTGTAATAGATCATAAAGTTATACGAGTCGATCAACACGATGGAACGTCTGATAAAGATGTCGGTGAAAGCGAAGGCAATGCTGCATGCTACCATGAACAGAATTGGTTTAAGCGGGAAGGCGTTTCCCTGAGAACTTGCAGGTGAGTAGCTGAGTATCGCTATGGAGATTGCCACCAGTGCCGCGGCCAGATAGACATGTCCGCTGTGGCTTTCGCCCAGCATGGGAATCGCCAAGAGCCCTGCAAAGATCACCTTGCTGCCCATTATTGGCATCACGCTGGATGCATCACCACTGGAAAGTGCCATATAGAGAAAGGAGTAGGCAACAAGACACGTCACGCAGGAGGCCAGAAGTGGTGCCCATCCTGCCATCGGCGGACGAGCTGGCGTCACAAAGAGCCACAAGAGTGGAGTAAGTACGGCTTGGAAAAGACAGACATACAGGAATAGTAGGAATGGCTCTCTCATCCGATTCTTGAGAAGGGATTTTGAGAGGGCGGAATAGACACTATGTGCCAGTCCTGATGATATTCCAGTTAGCAAAAGGGTGATAGTCATCGCGCATCCAGCTACATGTTAAGGAACAGAGTTGGCCACTTGACCCGATAGCCACAACGAACTCTGAAAATGCCCGGGTCCGTTCACTTTATGTGTGCATCCAAAAACTCGAGCACTCTTTTCACGTTCACCGGTGATTCAAACCTGCGATCTCCATGTTCGAATCCGTCGAATGGCTCGAGAGTTACCCTGTCCTTTCCACACACTCGCATCAGATTCTCTGCCAGCCCCATAGACTGCTGAACCGGCACGACAGGATCGATAAGCCCATGCTGGATCAAAAAGGGCGCCGCGTTCTCTCGGATGTACGTCTCCGGGTTGGCTTCCTTGACCCGGTCGGGGATGTCGGTGATTCTGCCGCCCAACAGCCACGATTCAGGAGAGCTCTCGCCGCTGTGCTCCGTGCCTTCCATGGGGGCCAGACCGTTGGCGGCCAGCTGCTCGTCCATCTTTAGGAAATCAGTTGGCCCATACCAATCGACTACTGCCTGGACATTGCTGGGCTGGTCTGGACTCCCCAGGCTCAAGTCTTCAAGTTCGACAATGCCGTCAGAAACTCCCAGCATGGTGGATAGATACCCTCCCGCCGAGCCGCCCCAGGCCGCAACTCGCTCAGGATCGAGATAGAACCATTTCGCGTTGGCGCGTATCCATCGCACAGCGGCCTTGACGTCGTGGACAGGGGCTGGGAACGTCGCCTCCCAACTCAGGCGGTAGTTCACGGCGACGACGGCATACCCCCGTTTCAGCCCCTCCAGCATGGGCAGGACCTGCATGTCGGCCTTGTCGCAGCACATGAATGCACCGCCGTGGATCGACACGATGACTGGGAAAAGGCCATCACCTTCGTCCGGCAAATAGATGTCGAGCTTCTGGGTGGGGGAAAAGTGCGCGTAGGGTATGTCCAGGTACCTTCTCTTGACATGGCTGGTGTCCGCGTCAGGAGGAGTCTCTTGGACTGCGTAATGGGTGGTGGGATCAAAGCGTTTGTTCACGTTCATGATTATTCCTCCCCTGGGGCGCTACCTTCTGAACCGCATATTACCCCAGGTGACGATCGATGAAGTAAAAGACCCGATCTAGATTCTTTTCAGTCTCGAAGAGCGGATCACCGTGACCGGCGCCCTCCAGAATGTCGAAGAGGTGTGGGCACAGGCAATATCCAGCCACTTTCGCCGGATGTGCGACACGTCTGCCTTGGGCAGGTCGATGAACGCTTCATCCCCATGCTCGAACATCTGGTTCATCATCGGGCCTCCCCGCCGAGACCAAGTCTGGTCGTGCGATCCTTCCAATGCCCGTCACTGGAAGACCGGCTCCTCGGCCTCAGGCTTGCACTCTCTTGGTTTGCGTCACAAGCAAGGGCTCGTAGAAGGCACTCGGACCGTTCTCTCTGTCTGTCTTCCCAACACCCTAAAAATGCGACTCGTAGCCAACGATGCCCAGCTCGTCCCGCACGGTCTGCAGGTCGCGGCGCAGGTTGCGGTTGACCGGAATGCCCCGCTGCTTCACCATCTCCTGCAACTCGTGCTCCTTTTCCCCGGCGACGTAGATGCGCTCCTCGCCGGGGGCCTTCTGCACGCTCTGCAGCTCGCGCATGATCTGGCCGGTGATCTGTTTTGACAGCTCGAGTGGTAAAAAGTGCTCGATGTCGATGGCCAGAAAAAAGTGCCCCAACATGTAGGGCCGGCGGGAACCATCGGGGGCAATCCCCAGAAGGTCCTTCATGTATGCCCCGGCGCCAAGGGAGGCGCAGAGGATCTCGACCATCGTGGCCAGGCTGTAGCCTTTATAGCCACCTGTTGCCTCACCGGCGCCGCCTATGGGCAGCATCATGGCCTCGCCGCTCGGCAGGCCGCGGAGGATCTGGCGTGGATCGGTCAGAGGCTGGCCTGCGGGATCGATCACCCAGCCCTCGGGCGTTGGTTTTTCGGCACGGTCGTATACCTCGATCTTGCCCCGTGACACCACCGACGTCGCCGCGTCAAAGCAGAAGGGAAACCCGGCGTCCGACGGCGCGGCAAAGGCGATGGGATTGGTACCCAGCATCGGCTCGGCGCCAAAGGTGGGTGGGATGACCGGGCGAGCGTTGGTCAGCGCCAGGCCCATCATCCCCTCCTGGGCGGCCATCAGCGCATAGTAGCCGGCGATGCCAAAGTGGGTGCTGTTGCGCACGGCAACGGACCCCACACCGTACTGACGCGCCTTGTCCATGGCGAGGCGCATGGAGCGATGGGCGATGACCGCACCCATGCCGTGGTGGCCATCCACCAGGGCCGTGGTTTCCGTCTCCTTGACAATCTCTATCTCGGTCTCGACGATCTGGACGCCAGCCCGGATCCGTTCGTAGTAGACCCTTAGCCGGCCCACCCCGTGGGACTCGATGCCCCGTCGGTCCGAGGCCAGGAGCACCTCGGCGCAGATGCGGGCATCATCCGGGGGCGTGCCCACTTGCACAAAGACCTCCTCCACAAATCTCTGAAGGACATCGGCGGGTACGTATGTGATCTCGTCTGAGGCTGTTTTCAACCTACCCTCCAAACATGGGTGGGAAAATAAACACGCGACCGTCTGCGGGTACGATCTTGTCGTGCTTGCTCTGCCGCCCGTCAACAGTGACGATCCCGACCTCCGCCGCGTCTAGGCCGAGACGGGCGAGCAAGTCCGCCACGGTGACCTCACTCCCCTCCAGATCCAGCTCGAACTTGGGCTCCAGATGCCCCCACAGCTCGCCAACAATCCGGATCGTAACCATAAGTCCCTATGGGTCCGCGAGCTCCAGCGTTCCTACTTGCGCCGATCGGTCACCCGCCGCGCCTTGAGTTCAAACCGCGGCAAGCTCTCCACAGGCACCAGCGTCACGCCGACGCGCAAGCCCAGGCGATGTGCAGCGTCACGGGCAATGGTCTCGACGACCAAGTGCGGATCCTCATCGACCACCTCGACCTTGATGTCCAGTTGGTCCATCTCCGCTGCT
>JBFFCR010000181.1:0-7671 GCA_041559855.1 Anaerolineae bacterium
AATCGCGGAAACGCAGATTTCACCAATGCGAATGGCGATGCCGGCTGGGGGTGGGGCCCGGGTGAGCAGTATGACCCGACCGGAGGCTGGGGGCCTGACAGGGCAGAAGGAGCACACTGGTACTGGATCATGCCCGGCGACAACCATGTGTACACTGATGTTATCCTGGGCCTTGGTTGGTTGTTAGGCACTGACCACGACACGCTGACCCTTACCTTCACACGCACGACCGCCTAGGGGGGCGGAGGAACCGGAAGAGCCAGAGGAGCCCGGCGGCGTTGACCTAACCGCCATTGTCGAGCAGTTGAGGGGCATCGCTGACGCGCTAGAGTCTACTGCATAGCATTGGCCGTTGGTGGGGAGTAGGGGTTTGGCACCCGCGCCCTATAGCCCGGGGAGAGCAGGCCGCGCCAACCACGTCCCTCCAACAAAAAGAGGGGGCGCACGGCCGTGCGCCCCCAAGCGGATTGTGGTTCCTTTTTATCCCTGGCTGACGACCCCCACGCCATCGATCGCAATGGCCGGTGTCTTTATGATGCCAAAGTGCCACTCGGCGCGATCGCTCAAGCCGATGAGCTGATCCTTCAGAAGCTCGTAGACGTTGCCGGCGATCATCGTGTTCTTGACACGCCCCACCACCTCGCCCTTGCGCACCAGGAACCCCATCGAGACGTTGTTGGAGAACTCGCCGGCGATGGTATTGCCCTGGCCCAGGCCGAGGACACTCTCCACCAGGAGCGCCTCGTCCAGCCCGCGCAGCATCTCCTCCAGGCTCTGGTCCCCCGGCGGGACCAGCCGTGTCGTGGGCATGATGGTCGGGGGCAGGTGATAGCCGCGGTCGCCAAAGCCCTGCGCCTTGAAGCCGTTCCCTGTCGGCGAGGCGCCGGCCTGCGCAGCCGTCTTGAGGTCGTAGAGGAACTGCTGCACAACGCCGTCCTTGATCAGAGGCTTCTGGGCGGTAGGCGTGCCCTCGTCGTCGTACGGTGCCGACATGGCGGCAAAGTCGAGGCGGCCGTCGTCGATCAGGGTGAAGCGCGGGTCCAGCACCTGCGTGCCCAGCTTCTCGCCGAGCGGCGACGCCCCCTCGTAGACGAGCCGCCCGTTCAGCCCTTGCGCAAGCGGCATAAGCAGGCACAACGTCGCCAGCGACGTTAAGACGACGGGCATGGCCTTTGTCTCTACCCGCGCAGTTGTCTCTGCCCAGCGCAACCGCTCGATCAGGCGCTCGACCATCGCCTGTGGATCGATCTTCCGCGCAGCATGCGATGCAAACGAATCCCAGAGGAGCTGCACATCGTCCCCGCGCGTGCGCATCACCATGATGTCCAGACCGTAAAAGGTCCGCCGATCCTCGGCCGCCAACCCGCTGGTATTGAGAAGCGTCAACTCCTCCACGGCCTTGCTGACCGAGAGGTCAATCTGCAAACCGGGGTCGTAGGCCCTGATCTTTTCCACAACTTTTTCGCCTAGGGCGATCATCTCCGCGGTCTCTATTGCCTCGACCTCGGGGTCAAAGCACTGCACGGGCGCGCCTGGCTGGCTAGTGGGGAAGTCAAAGGGCGCGGGACCTCCGAATTGCGCCGACTGGAGGGCATTCTGGACCAGGGTCTTGTCGTCCGCCAGGTCGGTCGTCGTAGAGAACCCGACCCGCCCTTCGTGGATCACACGCAGGGCCCGGCCCGTGGTCTCTACCGACTTGACCGACTCGAGCGCGTTGGCCCGAAAGCTCACCGGCGTCTGCAGGTTGCGTGATTCGTACAACTCGGCGCCGCCAACCTGCCCGGACAGCTCTTCCATCAGGTGTCCAGCACGGATCTGGCTTGTCATGCTGCCCTCCCTCCTATGGTCAGGTTCTGGATGCGAATGTGCGGGCTGCCAAAGGTGACGGCCAACGGATACTGCGCGCCTTTGCCGCAACCACCCGAACCTCCGATGATCTTGAGATCATTGCCGATGCGGTCGATGCTTTTCAGCGTCTCAAAGATGTTGCCGGTCAGCACTACGTCGCGCAGCATCTCGCCGACCTTGCCGTTGACGATCTCGTAGGCATATCCGGAGCTGAAGGTGAACTGCTCAAGCTCGGTCTCCCCGCCAAAGGCGTCGCAGGCATAGATTCCGTGGTCGATGTCCTTGATCATCTCGTCAAAGGGCACCGTCCCCTGGTCTATGATGGTGTTGCGCATGCGCACGATCGGCTCGTGCCGGTACGAGATGGCGCGGGCATTGCCTGTCGGCTGTGCCCCCATCCGCGCGGCTGTTTCTCGGCTGTGCAAGAACCCTTCCAGGATCCCGTCCCGGATCAGATAAGTCTTGGTGCGCGGCGTGCCTTCGTCGTCGTACTTGAAGTTTCCGCGGAGTCCCGGCAGGTACCCATCTTCGACGACATTGAGTTCATCCACGCCGAACTTGCGACCCGGCTTGAGCACCTCTTGCAGGGTCGGGTTCTTGGAGATGAAATCGGCCTCGCACAGGTGCCCAAACGCCTCGTGGATGAACACGCCGGCCAGAATATGGTCCAGGACCGTCGTGTAGACCCCGCCTGTCACCGGCTTGGCGTTCAGCAGGGCAAGAGCCCGCTGCGCGGCGATCCCGGCCTTTTCCTCCAGCCCTTCGACAGCCTCAAATCCCGCGGCCCAGCCATGGCTCTCGCTCGCAAGCTGGACATTTCCATCGCCTTCACGGGCCACGGATCCCAACAACAGCGTGACGTCGGGACGCTCCTCCACGATAAAGGCGCCCTGGCTGGTGGCAATGGTGACCTCTCTGAACGAGTCGGTGTAGCGGGCGCGCGTCGATACGATCTTGTCGCTGGCCCCCAGCATGAGCTCGTTGTACCCCTCCAACAGCGCCTGCTTCTCCTGGAGCGACACCGATCGCGGGTCCTTTTGCAGCGATACGCGCACCTCATCCTGGACCGGCTCGACGGGTGCCAGCTCGACCTTTTCCGAGATCCTGCTGCTCACCAGCGCGGCAATGCGCCGCGCCTCCTCGACCCGTTCCTCCATCTCGTCCAACGAGTTAAAGACCGAGATGCCCCAGCCTCCGCCCACCAGGCAGCGGGCGATCCCGCCCAACTCGGATGAGGCTTCCAGATTTTGCAGGTCGCGCCCTTGGTAAACGACCCTGGTTCGCAATTCCCGCTCGAGCCGGATCTCGGCATAGTCGGCGCCGCAGTGCTCCAACGCCTTCAGAATCCTGTCTCGCATCTTGCCTTTCCTCCAGTCTCCCGATTGGGACTTTGCCCTCCGGGGAGTTGTAGCAGCAGTATACCGCACCCCAAACCGGCTGTCTACCAGATTCGTGTTGGGCTGCACGGCTGCAGCAAAGTCAGAAAGTTTCTCGCGCCTGTCAAGGGACGATGCCACCGGCCCGCGTTGGGCCAGCGATTCTCAATCTGACCGACCACCGGGAGACAACTGCTCGCTTCCTCGGGCCAGATGGGCGCGTTCGCGGACGTGGCGGCGCTCAGGAAAAACAGGGACCGCCCGGCCTGACGATCCGACCGCTCCCTGCTTCCCGTGCTCTATCTTCGCCCAGTCTATTCGACGTAGATCTCGACCCGCTCCCCGCCCTCGGCGTCCTCCACCTCGATGATCTTGCCGTGGGCCCCGCTCTTGATCTGCTCGATGATGTCGGTAAAGTCCAGGTCCTCCAACTCGGGTGCAAAACGAGCGCCCATCCGGGTACCGACGTCGACCAGGCTCATGGGCAGATTGACGCTGACCTTGTTCTTACCCGACTCGAGGTCGGTGACCCTGACCCGGAACCACTTTGCCGGGCTGGTCCCGTGAGCAACCACGCGCACATCCTTCTTCTCGACCTCAAGGGCAGCCAGAAGCTTGGCCCCGTCCACTGCCGAGATCTTACCCTCGGCCACCATGTTGAGGATCTGCATCCTCTCTTCCGTTGTCGCCATTTCATTCCTCCTTTTCCGTCAGATCCACCTGTTGGTGATTCAACCTATGTATAGTTCCACACGTTCGCCGTCTTCATCGTCTTGCACGTCAATGAACAGAGGCTCGCCCTTTGATGCGCTCTCGCGTACTGCGAGGATCACCTCGTCCACGCCTGTTTGCTGGAGTTGCGGCACAAAGGGCCGGGCTATCCGCAGCACCCACGCCGCCAGCCCCAGCGGCAGGGGAAAGCTGAGGGCCATCTTGCGCTTGCCCTGCTCACTGATCCGCAGGTGCATCCAGGTCGCCCAGCGGCTCCACAGCGCCAGGACAAAGATCAAGAGTCCCAACAGCAGGAGCGGCCAACCGCACAGCAGCCAGCCCCACGCCCCATCGGAAGCGGAAACGAGGCCCACAATCAGCGCGCCTATCAGCAGGAGCACCCCACCGGCCATCAGCGGATAGATCCAGAACCTGGCCCAGCGAGTCTCTATCGGTTCGGGTGGTCTCGACTCTGGAGGGAGCACCTCGACCGGGGTCTGATCGGTGTCATCGCCCGTTTGCGACTCGCTGAGGGCAGCCAGCAGCATCGCCGCCTCCTGGGCGTCTAGCTTTCCCTCTTGCACCATCTTGAGGATCTGCAACTTTTCGTCTTCCATGATATCCTCTCTAGTCACCTATCGCCGGGGCCAGCTCGAGGCCGTCTCCCGGCTCCGTCGCGGGCTCTTCCAGGAAAAAGAGCCCTGTCAAGCCTGCCGCGCCAATGATCGCGCCAGCTACTATGTAGATCAACCTCAGTTCCACCAACTCACCAGAGGCTGCCGCACCTGCCATTGATACCAGGCCGGCGGCTGTGGTGATGGCATTCATTGCGCTTCCCACGCGCCCTCGCTTCAGGTCGGGCACTGCCAACTGCATCATGGTCATAAGCGCCGACTGCGCTGGCACCACCGCCACCCCCAGCAGCAGGCTGTACAGCAGCAACATCAGGGGCATGTGCAGCAGCCGCTGCCCCACCGACATCTCCGCAACAGCCATGTCCGCGCCGAGCCCCGGGAAGAGGGTTGCCAGCGACAGCGGCGGCGCGAGTCCCATCAGGGCGATCATGACGCCGATAAAGACGATGCTCCAACCCGCCAGCTTGCGCTTGGTCACTCGGGCGGCAAGAAACCCGAGACCCACCCCACCGAGCGCCATGCCCAGGCCCTGAGCGGTATCCACCGCTCCCAGTCCCTCTGGCCCCAGGCCAAAGGTGCGCTGCATGAACGGCACCCACACGACGTTGATGGCCCCAAGGCCCAGTTGTACCACCGACAGGCAGAGCAGCACGCCAACCATGGTCCGGCTGCCGAACAGGTAGGCCACACCTTCGCGCAGTTCGAGCCACACGGCAGAGAGCTCGCCACCCGTCCCCTTGGCTGTCTGGCGGCCCACCGTAGTGCGCGGGACAGTCATCAGCGAGATCGCCAGGGCCGAGATGATATAGGTGCCCGAGTCGACGAGGAAGGCCACCTGCTCTCCCCAGAGGCCGATGGCAAAGCCGGCCATCGCCGGCCCGACGAGGAGGCCCAGCGTCTGGACGATCTGCATCAAGCCGTTGGCTGCCAGTAGATCGTTCTTGTCGGGCACGATGAGCGGCAGCACGGCACTCTGTGACGGGAAGAAAAAGCGGCTCACGCATGACATCAGGAAAGCGACGACAAAGTAGACCCACACCTGCTCCGGAGTCCTTACCGTCAGGCAGATCAGCACCAACAGGGCCCGCAGAATGTCGGCGACGATCATTGTGCGCTTCCGGTCCCAGCGATCGACAAACACCCCGGCGATCGGTCCCAGCAGCAGCATCGGCAACGCGCTGGAGATAACCGAGAGGCCCACCAGCAATGCCGAACCGGTCAGCCGTTCTACCATGATAGGGATGGCGAGCCAGTAGAAGTAGTCACCGATGTACGAGACGGTCTGGCCCAGCCAGAGGACCATGAAGCTTCTATTCCATAGGAGTCGCCCGTAAGCGACCTGCCCTTTCTCCATTCTCTATCCCCTAGGTGAAATCTTTACGCAGAGTGAGCAACGTACGCTTCTCCTTGAATCCATAGTCCCTCAGTACCTTCAGAGTCGCCTCATCGCCCGTGTTTGCCGTGATCCTCACCGGCCCGGATGGAGCTGCGGCCAGCATATATAACGCCCGGCTCACCAGAGCCGCTTCCACCTGGCCCTCGTGACCTGGGTGCACCAGCAACGCCAGGTGGTGCGCACCCGAGCGCGTAGTCGCGGTCACTGCCATCATTGCTACCAGCCGGTCATCCTTGAGCGCCGTCAGGCGATAAGTGCGCCTCCCTGTGATCATGTTCGAGATCCACTGTCCCAGACGGAGCACCCAGTCCAGCCGATACTCATCGATCCGCACCGGACGGATCCACTGCTGCACTGCCGGTATGGCGTGCCGCGCCAGCTGGTATACAGCGAGTCCATCCGCCGGGATCCAACCCCGGATCTCGTAGCCGGGGGCATCCAGCCGGGCCACTGACCCAATAGCCTCCAACCATAGGTCGGTCTCGCCCGACACCTCTTGGAAGCCCATGCTGCGATACAGATCCATCGCGGGGGCATTGTCGCGGTGGACCTGCAGCACAACCCCAGCCGCTCCCATCTGCTCCGCTTCGTCGATGGCCGCCTGCATCATGCAGCGGCCGATACCCTTGCCCCGGTACTCGTCTAGGACCACCACGTTGCAGATGATCCAACGCCGGCGCTCGCCCGGCGCGCGGTTCAGGCTGACGTTACCCACGATCCGCCGGGCGTTGCGCGCCCCCCTCGTCTTGGGCGTTGGCTCTTCCCACACGAAACCGTTGAATGCATCCCGGAAGGAGGGATCGACCTCGGACCACCACCACACCAGGGGTTTGAGGCGCGCCATCCAGCGCATTTCGCGCAGGGCGGCCCGGCCCCGCTCATCGAGTTCGTCGGCAAAGGCGCTGGCGATGAGGTCTGCGACGCTTCGCAGGTCCTGCATGGGGTCCATGGGCCGCAGGCCGCCCTGTTCCTTTGTCTCTTCCACAGCCGTTACCGCCATAGTCGCTCTGACTGCCTCCTGCTAATTCAACCCCGTCCGACGGATTATAGCACAGCAAGTCAGATTCGCCATATCAGAACTATCGAATTGGTAAGGTACGCCCCAACCCGGATCTATTCCCGCAGCGGCTCTTCCCGGCTAATCCCCCGCCACAGGGATCTCTGTGGCACCCAGGGCCGGCTGCTGCCCCTCCACCATTCGCCCCCCATGATTCTCTTCGATGTGCACGATAGAGGGCACGAGAAACCCCGCCAGGCCCGAAGCCGCACAGAGCGCACCGGCCACCACATACCACACCTGAAGGCCCAGCGCGTCGCTCACCGGGCCGGCGATGGCCAGACCGATCGGCGAAGAGATGGAGAACAGACTGCTTATGATGGTAAAGACCCGCCCCTGCATCTCGGGCGCCACGGTGCCCTGAAGGATGGCCATAAAGGGTCCATCGACCATGGGGAGCATCAGCCCAATGACGAGCACACTCCCCAAGGCCAGCCAGAACAGAGTGCTCGGTGTCAGGCCCAATACGACAAAGCCCAGGCCTAGCACGACCATGCCGGTCATTGAGGTAAAGATCTTGCGTCGAAAGCCACCCCACACACTCAGGACAAGCCCTCCCACGACGATCCCCACCCCAGCGACTGACTCCATCAGGCTGAGCTGCGCCGCATCGCCCTGAAAGTGATCGCTCACAAGGAGCGGCAGCAG
>JBFFCR010000182.1:0-7660 GCA_041559855.1 Anaerolineae bacterium
CTTGAGCCATCGAAATACCAATCTGCATCCAGCACATAGATCACAGGATACCCATCGAGATGTTGCGGATCATATCCTTTCGGCAGACTGACATACACCTTATACCAGTCCGCTACTTGATCTGAATGGAACCCAAAGGTACTTCGTCGGGGGATAGGTGCTGCCGTGGGCGAGACCGAGAGCGATACCCCAGGTGTTGCAGCAATCGTGGTGGGAGCTGGAACCTGTGCGACAGTTACCTCAGGTGAAGCGGTGGCAATGGTGCTTAGTGTCGGCATGTTGGCCGAAGGTATGGCTGGGCCTGGGGACTCGGCCCGACCACACCCAGCCACCGCGCCCAACACAGCCAGGGCCATCAGTATTCTGTGGTATATGGCCATGGCGAGGAGAACTCCGTCAGCGTCGCCACCTGGGGGAGTGGTAGACGTTTTCTGCAGCTACCTGAACACGGCTCTGAGCATTTACCTCCAGCGCGTACATCGTGCCATGCCCAGCTCCCAGCTCATGGGAAAGATACACTATCCAGGACCCGTCCGGGCTCCAGTTCGGCCGTGTCTCCAGTCTGTCCTCTGCCGTGAGCTGAATAGGCTGATTGCCCTCAACTTCTGTTCCGAGAACCAGATCGAGCAAGTAGATATCGGAGAAGCGCGGGCTGCGCCGGCTTGAGCTGAAAACGAGTTTCACCCCGTCTGGCGACCAGTCAGGATGTTTGTCCGGTGCAGAGTGACTCGTGATCCGGGTGAGCCTGGCTCCATCGACGCTCACCGTGTAGACGTCTTGATTCCGCCCGTCAGACGCCGAGAAAGCAAGGGTCGAACCGTCGGGCGACCAGGCGGGGTCTCGCGCATCACGCAGTTCACCGATGGAAAGCCTGGTAGTCGCCTGGTCCCGCAGATCCAGAATGCAGATGTCGTATGCGGCCGACACATAGGCCAGTCGCCCTCCGTCTGGCGACCAGGAGTGGGAAGTAACCGAAGCAACATCCCCTACAAGAAACTGCCCGGGGCCACCCTCGACAGGCATCAACCAAATCTCAGCCTGCTCAAAGTCATCCACAACATAGGAGATCCCATTGCCCCCACTCTGCCAAGTCGCGAACCGGTCTGTCAGAAGGTCCCCGGCTGCCAATTCGTCAATAAGCACCCTCCGGTCAGTGCCATCGGCATTCATGACAGCAATGTCGCCATCGGGATAAATGCTGAAGAGAAGCTGGCCCTCCAGGGTCACGGGCGTTGGCAATACGGTGACTGGGCTGGCTGTGGGACTGGGCTCCACGATGGCCGGCGTCGCAGCGGGCGGCATCTCACTGGCCGTGGGCAGGGGTGCGACGGTGGGCGACATGGTCGCCTCGAGTGGCAATGTCACCTCTTCCGTTGGAGACGGGCTCTCCGTCAGAGATGGCGCGCCGGTTGGCGGGCTGAGTTCAGCGGTAGGTTCAGGATTGCCGCAGCCAAGAAGCATGACAAGGAGCAGCGCCCATGGTACTGCGAATCGCCAACGCCTGGCCATCACAACACGCTCCTTTCTCAGATAGAACAACCCGCTACCCAGCACAACTGTTCATACTTTTCAGAAGGTTCACGTTTGACGAGCACCGGCTTTTCGTGTATAATCCCCAGCACTGCCCGGGCAGGCAAGGTCGCTGCGGCATTGCGAGCCAGTTTGCGGCTGGGCGGGACGGCAAAGACGCCAGGTCCCTGAAGTCTGGCTACTAGTCGCTCTCGCCGCCCCGGCGAGGGCGATTTTGGGGTCTGGTCAATCCCATACGAAAGGGGACGAACGATGAAGGTTCTGGTCACCAATGAAGACTTGTGCATCGGCTGCTTGCTGTGTCAGGACGTCTGCTCACAGGCCTGGTACAAGGAGATCAATCCGGCCCTCTCCTCCATCCACATCAGCAGCTTGGGAGATGCCCAATGGGGCATGGCGGCCTGCACGCAGTGCGGAGACTGCATCGAGATCTGCCCCACAGGTGCGCTGTCGCGCGACAGGGCTGGCGTAGTGCGACTGAAGAAAGCCGACTGCGTGGGCTGTCTCTCGTGCGTGGGTTTCTGCCCAACCGCAACCATGTATTTCCACGCGGCTTATGTCGAGCCGATCAAGTGTATTTCATGCGGCCTGTGCACCAAGGAGTGCCCGACCGGAGCAATCACCATAGAGGAATTGCCCGGATAGGAGAAAACGAATGGGACGCTCAGAACTCTCCAAGGACCGTCTCGAAGCGATTCGCGCCAGACACAGGATCTTGGCCGAAGTCAGCTACGAGCCCCCCAAGGTAGACAGGGGCTACGCCGGGCAAACACTTTATGTCAATGTCTCTGAGAACGCGGTTGCCGTTCGTCCGGTAGACGACCGCATGAAAAGCACCTTTGTCGGTGGGCGGGGCTTTGACCTGCGGTTACTCTGGAACGCAGTGAACGGCAACACCAAGTGGGATAGCCCCGAAAACGAAATCGTGATCGCTGCCGGGCCTATTGGCGGCATTACCCAGTATCCGGGCAGCGGCAAGTCGATTGCAGTGACAATCTCCCCGCTGACCGGCACTGTGATCGACAGCAATGTGGGCGGCTATTTTGGTCCCTTGCTCAAGTTCGCCGGATTCGACGCCATTGAAGTGCAGGGTATCGCGGAAGAAGAAGTTATCGTGTTTGTCGACGGCAATGCAGGCACTGTGCAGATCATCGCTGCACCGGAAGAGTCGGTCAACAGTCACCTGGTGGCTGAGGAGATGGTCGCGCTCTTTGCCGAGAAACCACAGGAACGTCAGGGAGTGACCTCGGTCTCTGCGGGAATAGGTGCTGAACACGCTCTGATGGGTTGTCTGAACTTTAGCTTTTATGATCCTCGCCGGCAGGTCGCCCGCCTGAAACAGGCCGGGCGTGGCGGCATTGGCACCGTCCTCCGCAAGAAAAAGATCAAAGCCCTCGTGGTCAAGTATGTCGGGCTCAAGGGAGATAGCAACAACCCAGAGGACCTCAGGCGTATCCAGGACACCGGCGCCAAGATGCATCGCGAGATCTATGAGCGCGACCCCATCATGTTCGAGATGCGCAAGGATGGCACGAACCACCTGACCAAGATCATGAACGACTATGACATCCTGCCCGTGCACAACTTTCGGTATGGCGCGCATCCGGACGCCGAGGCGATCTATTCACCCCACTTCCAAGAATACTTTGACTACTCATCGCCCGATGGATGTTGGTACGGCTGCACGTTGGCCTGCGCCAAGTTTGCCCGAGAGCTGAAGCTGCGCAGCGGGCCCTACAAGGGCCAGATCGTGACCGTGGATGGACCCGAATACGAAACCGTGGCGGGCATTGGCGCCAACTGCGGCATCTGGGACGCTCACGCCGTGATAGAAGCAAACTTTTACTGCGACACGTACGGCATCGACACCATCTCGTTCGGAACATCCATGGCGTTTGCCATGGAGTGCTTCGAAGAGGGCATGATCTCCACAGAGCACACGTCTGGGCTAGAGTTGAGATTCGGCAATGGCGACGCCATGCTCGAGGTGCTCCACCAGATGGCGCGTGGCGAGGGATTTGGCGCCATCCTGGGTCAAGGCATCCGGCGCATGAAGAAAGTCTTTGCCGAGGAGTACGGCGCTGACGCGCAGTTCCTCCAAGACATTGGCATGGAGGCCAAGGGCCTGGAATACAGCGAGTATGTGACCAAAGAGTCACTGGCTCAGCAAGGGGGCTACGGCCTGGCAAACAAAGGGCCGCAGCATGACGAAGCGTGGCTCATCTTCATGGACGCCGTGAATAATCAGATCCCGACGTTTGAGGACAAGGCAGAGGCACTGCACTACTTCCCGATGTGGCGCACCTGGTTTGGTCTAATGGGACTCTGTAAACTCCCCTGGAATGACGTGGAGCCTGCGGACAATCGCACTGCCTACACGGGCATGGACGCAGCCAAAGTTCCAGAGCATGTCCAGAACTATGTAGAGCTATTCCGCAGCGTCACAGGCCGCACCGACATCAAGACCGGCGAAGACCTGGTCCGTATGTCAGAAGTGGTATACAATTTCCAGCGGGTGTTTAACCTAAAGATGGGCGTGGGTACCCGCGAGCACGATGCCATCCCCTACCGCTCCATGGGACCAGTCACCAATCTGGAGTACGAGAGCCGCGCCGAACGATATGACAAGCAACTGGAAGAGCTTGTGGGCATCGACCCGTCCGGCAAGGCCACCACAGAGAAGCGGCTGGCTTTGCGCCGCTACCGGGAAGCCCAGTACGAGAAATTGATCGATGCTGTGTACCGACGCCGCGGATGGGATGAGAACGGCATCCCCACAGTGGACACCGTGCGAGCATTGGGCATCGACTTCCCCGACGTCGTCGAGTTGATCGAGAAGCACTCGAATCAGCGTGACTAGCTGGCATTGTCACCATGCCTCACGGCGCAGAGTCGGTCTCGCTGACTCTGCGCCTCGCGTTCTGGGGCAGGTCCACTCATGATCCGCGTAAACGACAAGTGGGACATTCCCTGGCAGCAGGGCATGACGGTGGAGCGGGTGCTCCGAGCTTGCGAGTTCAGTCACCAGCACCTTGTGGTGTCTGTGAATGGCCGCCTGGTGCCTCCAGCCGAGTATGCCGGGCACAGGGTGGCAGACGAGGATCACGTGCGAGTCGTTCACGTAATCGGCGGAGGATAGCAACAATGAGACTCGTGTCCTGGAATGTCAACGGCATCCGGGCTGCCGTCCGCAAGGGGTTCTGGGACTGGCTTCAGACCGATGCCCCCGATCTGCTATGCCTCCAGGAAACCCGCATTCACACGGACCAGCTGACCAAAGAGATGCTCAACCCACCTGCCTACAGCAGCTATTGGCTCAGCGCAGATCGGAGAGGGTACAGCGGGGTAGCGACCTTCTCGCGTCAAGAGCCAAGAGCCGTCACAACGGGCATCGGACAACCGCGGTTCGACGGCGAAGGCAGGGTGCTGGCGACCGAGTTCCCTGGATTCACACTGATAAATGCATACTTTCCCAGCGGGCAGCGGGGGCACGATCGCGTGGCCTACAAACTCGAGTTCTACGACGCCCTGCTAGCCTACTGCAAGGACCTTCAGGCGCAGGGCCAACGACTGATTGTCTGCGGCGACTACAACACTGCCCACCAACCCATCGATCTCGCAAGGCCAGCACAGAACAAAAAGACCTCCGGCTTCCTGCCCGAGGAACGCGAAGCCTTGACGCGCTGGTTGGAAAGCGGATTCGTAGACTCGTTTCGCGCCCTGAACCCGGAAAAGGTGGCATATAGCTGGTGGACCTACCGGATGAACGCCCGTGCCCGGAACATCGGCTGGCGACTGGATTACTTTCTGGTTGAAGAGACGCTGCTGCCGCACGTGCAAGACGCCTGCATCCTCGACGAGATCACAGGCTCCGATCACTGCCCTGTTGCGCTCAGCCTGGCCCTGTAGCGCGGAATGCTCCGAGCCGCCTGCCTGAACGTCACCTCGACGCAAGTCCCTTGACTCGTCTGCCTTGCAGGGCAATGATCTCCGCTGCGCATTCCTCTATCGATTTGTTGGTCACGTCGACGACCGGCCAGCGTCCCCGGCGCGTCAGCAGCTCTGCCCAGTCCAACTCTTGCTGAACGTGGTCAGGGTGGGCATATCCCATTACGAGTCCCCGGGCCATGCGGCTCTGGCGTACCTGCCTCAGCTTGATCAGTCGCTCAGCCTGGATCGTTAGGGCAATGACCCTCCCACGGTCGACGCGAGACAGTCCGGGCGGAGGCTCCATGTCAGCGATGATGGGCACGTTTGCGACACGCCAGCCACGATAGGCGAGAAAAATGCTGATCGGAGTCTTGGAAGTCCGCGAGACGCCGACCAGTACCAGGTCTGCCCTAACCAGGTCCTCAGCGTTTCGTCCATCGTCATGACGGACAGCGAAATCAATCGCGCCGATACGCTCGAAGTAGCTCTCGTCAAGCTGGACGAGCAGGCCTGGCTGCGCGAGCGGGTCGAGCTCCAGCGTCTCCGAGAGACGGGAGAGCAACGGTCCCATAAGATCGATGGTCACTACATGGCGGCGGCGGCCCTCCGTCAACATGACCCGGCGCAGGTCAGGCAAGGCGAGTGTGTGGACGATGGTGCCTCTTGTCTTGGCAGCCTGCTTGACCAGTTTCCTGACTTCCGCGACCTCGCGAACTCCGGGCACCTGCTCCACCGACACGACGGCATCCTGAAACTGCATCAGCGCCGCGTCGACCACGCGTCTAGCGGTGCCGCCAGTTGCATCAGAGACCACATAAACCATGTGGGTGCGTTCCGGCTCGCTCGCCATCTCAACCTCCATTCGGTGCCACTGCTTGGAATATGACGCTGGACAGTCTCTTCCGCACTGCGCTCACGCACTCAGGCAGAGTATACCATTTTCCGACCGATTTGTCACCACCATCACTTTCTGCTATAATCGCCCCTGCGCACTCATCAAGCACCAACGAGGAGGTCCAGATATGAGCGAGGTCAAGCTTGCCGTCATCGGCGGCTCTGGCGTTTACGACATGGAGGCTCTGACCGACATCGAAGAACGGAAGGTTACCACGCCCTTTGGCGATCCGTCGGATACGATAGTCGTCGGAACGCTATCTGGCACGCGGATCGCCTTCTTGCCCCGTCACGGGCGGGGTCACCGGCTCACCCCCACCGAGGTCCCCTATAGGGCCAACATTTGGGCGCTCAAGAGCCTGGGCGTGGAGCGCATTATCTCTATCAGCGCCTGCGGGAGCATGAAGGAAAAGTACGAACCCCGGCACATTGTCATCCCAGACCAGATCTATGACAACACCAAGCTGCGCCCGCTCTCCTTCTTTGGCGACGGCCTGGTGGCGCACATCAGTCTGGCCGAGCCTTTCTGCCCCTACCTGCGTCCCCTCCTCTTTGAGGCGGCACAGAACGCCGGCGGCACGGTTCACATGGGTGGCACCTTTATCACCATCGAGGGCCCGCGCTTCAGTACGCGGGGAGAGAGCACGATCTACCGTTCGTGGGGCGTGGACATCATCGGCATGACGGCTGTGCCAGAAGCGCAACTGGCGCGCGAAGCAGAGATCTGCTACGCGACCATGGCCCACGTCACCGATTATGACGTCTGGCACGAGGAGGAAGAAGCGGTCAACGTGGAGATGCTCATCGCCAACTTGATGGCTAACGCAGCCCTCTCCAAGAGGACCATCGCCGAGTTGGTGCCCATGCTGGCCAATGAGCGCCCCTGCGACTGCGGGAGTGCGCTATCCACAGCGTTTATCACCCAGCGTGACGCCATATCGCCGCAGAAGATTGAGCAGTTGGGTCCCGTCGTCGCCAAGTATTTCGGGGGGTAGCCGCCGGCGCAGATTCGGCCTGCCCTTGCTACATTGCGCCTCTTGCGCGCGAGAGGCGCAATCTTCTTCTCAAGCTCGGGGAGGGCCATAGCCCGCCACAGACGAACCCTTTCCCCTAGAATGACACGTACTCGTCTTGTACCAGGCCCGCCTTGTCGATCTCTAGCACTTCCAGCAGCTCGGAGATCATCTCCGCCTTCTGGATGGCGTCGTGCTTGCTCCAGGTGCGCGCCTTTAGCTCCAGATAGACCTCCCCGGACGTCGGCTGGATGAGGCGGTCCAGGTTCACCGCAAAGTCCACCCCTTTGTAC
>JBFFCR010000183.1:0-7593 GCA_041559855.1 Anaerolineae bacterium
CTTCACTAAATCCAGCCACGGCGTCACCGTTTACGGGCCGGACAAAGACCTCGTGTGGGCCATTTACGGGGGCGGCGCTTTCTGGACTCGGATGGCCGCGCGTTTGAACCTACACTATGCCACGATCCGGCAACTACCAGCGGGGAAAGTCGAGCTATTGACGGTCCAGGGAGGCGAACTGTTCCAAACCGAACTGGAAACCGGTTACAAACGGAGTTGGCTGCCCTGGTTTGCGCTGCGCGCCCATGCCGCAGCGGCGACTGCGTGGCTCACGGCCAATTCCCGCTGGCTGGGAGCGACACTGGCCCTGGTGGTCATACTGACCTGCGCCTCAGTCTACACCAATCTCATCCACCCCTTTGGCCTGCCGTTGTGGGCCACCCTGCTGGCCCACCGCCGACTGGATACCTACGCCCGCCCGTCGGCGCTGGAGGCCGCCTGGCCCGATTGGGAACGGATCGCGCGCGCCGAACTGTTCCGCTACGGGGACGTGACCACCAGCGACCTGCGCCGGATACCCGGCCCGTTTCGCCACTATGCCCTGCGCCGCTACGCGCAGACCCACACTGCCGTCCAGGCACTGGACCAGGTCCGCCCCGGCCAATTACAACTGCTCACGGGCGACCATCAGCGCCGCTGGCACGACGCCTGGACCACCGCCGCCCGCTCCATCGGTGCGCAGGCCGGAATCTCGGCCACCGGGCGCGGGGCCACCGACGAACTGGCAGCCGTGCTGGCCGAGACGTTGGGACTGACCCTCGACCAACCGCGCGACTTTGAAGCCGCGCGCGCCTGCCTGGTCGAAGCGCCCGCCCTGCGGCTGCGGCTCCCACCGCGCTTTCCCCTGGTCTTTGTCGCCGACCCGCAGCCCAGCACCCGCACGGTGCAAATGCTGGTGGACGCCGTCGCCGTGCTGCGCGAGACCGGCTATTTTGCCCTGGTCGTGCCCTTGGAACCGCCCGCCCGCCGGCTGGACGTGGCAGCCGAACTACGCCAGGCCGTGGACCGCTCACCGCACGTACAGGATTTCATCGTGCTCGGTCGAGACGACATCCTGGACATCCTGGCCGCGCGCCACCCCACGCAGACCCTGGTACAAAACATCCTGGCCCAGGTAGACCTGACCATCATCTCACCCTTTGTCATCAGCGGCCCGGTGCCGGAGACCATGTTTTTCGGGCGCGAGGCCGAGGTCAAGATGCTGGTCGAGAGCGCGGGAACCGCCGACTTTAGCATCGTCGGCAACCGCAAGATCGGCAAGACTTCGTTATTGCAACGGGCACGGGCCAGAATGGCCGCCGGGAAGCGCGTCCGTCCGCTGATGGTGGATTGCCAGATCGTGCGCGACGCTGCCAGTTTTTTCACCGCTTTTCAGGCTCAGAACAAACTGGCGCTGCCATCCACCACCCCAGAGGGACTGAGCGCCGCGTTGAGCCAGTTACACCAGGATGGCCCGCCGCCGGTGCTGCTAATGGACGAGGTAGACGCCCTGTTGTCCAACGAAAAGTCGCGCGGCGAGCCATTGGTCACGACGTGGCGCGCGTTGGCCCAGGCGGGCGTGTGTCGCTTTATCTTTTGCGGCAGCACCGAATTGGCCCGCCAATTGGACGACCCCAGCTCGGCCTTTTTCAATTTTTCGCAGCCGCTGCCCCTGGGCTACCTCACGCCAGAGACCGCCCGCCTGGTGCTCGTCCAACCGCTGGAAACACTGGGCATCGTGCTGGAGGATGAGACCACACTACTGACCGAGGTGCAGGCACTGACGTCGGGGCATCCCAACCTCATCCAGTACCTGGGGCGGGGATTGGTAGAGGCCGCCAATCACCGGGGAGAACGCCGCATCCTGCTAGACGATCTGGCCGCACTGCGCAATTCGACCGATTTCGGCGAATATTATCTCAAAACGGTGTGGGGGCAGGCCGGGCCGCTGGAGCGATTGATCACGCTGCTGGCAGCAGACAGTCTATCGCCTGACGGATTCCAGCTCAGAGAACTTGAAGCAGCGCTGGTCGCCCACGACATGCCGGTGAACGAAGAGGAATTAGACAGCGCTCTCAAGCTGCTGCGCACGTACTCTTTCTTTACAAAACACGAGCGGACGTACACCCTTGTACCGCGCGCCTTTTCCGAGATCCTGCACCGCACCCAAGAAGTCGAGCGGCTGATCGCTATTGAAAAACGTCGTTTGCGTGAAACGTGAAAGCGTGAGACGTGAGAGCGTGAAACGTGATTGTCACGCATCACGCATCACGTTTCACGTAGGAGGTATACTTGATGAGTGTTTTTATCTACCGTGGCCCGCTGCCACCGGATAGCCTGATGTTTCGCGGGCGAACGGCAGAACTGGCCCAGTTGATCCGTTTGTGCCAGCGAGAGGTGGAGGCGTACGCCATCGTCTATGGCGGGCGGCAGACGGGCAAGACCAGCCTGCTGCTGCGGTTAGCCACCAGCCTGCCGGCCCACGTGCGGACTTGCCGGATCGACTTTCAGGGATTGCCCGGCGCGACGACGAACCAGGTCTATGCGTACCTGGCACAGCGGGTGACCGGTAGCCTGCCCCACCTGGAAACCACACCCGAAATCCATAATGCACCCGGCCTGATCGAGTTCCTGGCCCAGGCGGTCAATCACCCCGAGACAGGGCAGTTGGTGCTCCTGCTGGAGGAATTGGGCGCGATCCCCCAGAACTCGCGCGAAGACCTGGCCCACGTGCTCCGCTCCATCTTTACGAACCGTTTCGACCCGGCCTATCGCTCGCTGACCCGGCTGATGGTCGTGCTGGCAGGCGGCATCGAGCTGTACGAACTGGCAGCCACCCAGGTCTCGCCACTGCAAAACATCTGCGAGCCGGTCTACCTGCTCAATCTGAGCGAGGAACAGGCTGTCAAATTGGTAAAAGATGGGCTGATCAACCTGGGACTGGACTCAGCCCAAGCCGAAACCCTGGCACGCGCCATCTACGCCCACGTTGATGGACACCCATACCTGGTTCAACGATTGGGTGGAGCATTGGAAGCAGGCGTGGCAGACAAAGAGCCGCCCACGCCGGGCCTGGTAAATCGCGCCGTCGAACAACTGCTGAGCGGCGATCCACTGCTCCATCACCTGCGCACAGCCCTGAACGAACATCGCCTGTTGGCCGCGGGGCAGGACCTGCTGGCAGGCCGTCTCCGGTTCAGCCGCCTGGACGACGAGATGGCCCGGTTGGAGCTATTGGGCCTGGCCCGCGAGGCCGACGGACACTGGTCAGCGCGCAACCGGCTGCTGTCCAGAGCGCTGGAGGATTGGCTCGCCGACGCCGACCAGGACACCGACACGATAACGCCCGGTCCCACACACACCGAGAACATTGCCGCCCTAGAAATTCGCTTGCGCGACTTTATCCACCATCGACTGACCGACGTAATCAGCCCCTACTATTGGAAAGATGCCATACCCGGAGACGTCATCACACACATCAAGAAACGGATCCAAGAACACCTGGAGCGACATCCCTACAAGACCTGGTCCGACTTTCCGCCGGGCCGCGTCCGGCTGGAATTCTGCGACGTCTCCCACTATGAGAAGATCATTCTCAAAAACTGGGGCCAGTTCGAAGCGTTCTTTCAACGCAAAGAAGAGTTTCAGCGCCACATAACTGCTTATCGCACGCTCAGAAACTGCATCCAGCACAACCGGGAGCCTACCGACGTCGAGCAACTGTCCGGCGAGGCAGCGATAGCGTGGCTGGAACGGATTTTGGATCAGTGTAGCAGAGACAAGGAACTGAAAGAGATCAATCTACCTGAGCGGGGAACTCGCGGGATAGAAAATCACGAATCGTAAGAATAGGAATACCCGCGTACTCGTTCAAGTCAAGGAGGTGGTGATCGCCAGACACAACATAGACAGCATTAGCCGCGACGGCGCAATGTAGAAAAACATCATCATCTGGATCAGCAAACACGATAGGAACACCCTGTGGCACTTCAAATACGGAAGCCAAACTCATTGCATAGGCTATCAGTTCCGAAGGCGTCAAGCCCAATTGCTGTAATCGAGGTTGGAGTCGTGTATAAGCAAGTACCTCACCCAGTTCAACAAGCATAGAGGGTGCCACGCACAATTCGATTTGCCCAGCCTGAGCCAGGCACAGCAACTTCCAGGGCATCCCTCGCCATAACAAACCGGAAATCCAGATATTTGTGTCAATTACAATACGCACGGCTCATTCCGTCTGTCGTTGCTCTCGAACTTGATGCACAATCTCGTTGATTTCTTCGAGGGATAGTGGATCCCCGGTAGGAGCTTCGGCAACGATATTCGTCACCGGCGGAGGGGTGATACGCTTCAGATGTAAAGCATCCCCTTCAACCCAGATGACAAAACGATCCAAAGGGCGAAACCGTGCGGCAATCTCTGGTGGCAACTGCAAAGTATATTGGGGACTAAGTTCAGCTATCTCTACCATTCCATATCTCCTTATCAGCAAGCCCGTATGGGTAGTATACTATACCAACTATTCAGTGTCAATGGAATTCGAATCGTTCTATTGATCAAAAAAGGAGTAAAATCATGACAGAAACCATCTACATTCCCGTTAACATCATCGAAAATCTCATCGTAGATGTATTTCACGGCCTTGGCGTGTCTCAGGACGACGCGCGCATCTGCGCCGATGTGCTCATCGCCTCCGACCTGCGGGGCATCGAGTCCCACGGCGTGGGCCGTCTCAAGTACTATTACGACCGTATTCAAGCCGGTGTCCAGTTCACCACGACCGAGATCGAGATCGTCAAAGAGACCGAGACCACGGCCCTGGTTGATGGCCATCACGGTATGGGCCACGTCATCGCGCACCGCTCAATGCGCATGGCGATGGACAAGGCCAAACAATACGGCCTGGGCGCGGTGACCGTGCGCAACGGCACCCACTTTGGCATCGCCGGTTACTACCCGCTGATGGCCGTCCAAGAGGGTATGATGGGCTTTACCGTGACCAACGCCCGCCCGGCAATTGCCCCCACCTTTAGCACCGAACCGATGCTGGGCACCAACCCCATCGCCTTTGCCGCTCCGTCTGATATGGACTATCCTTTCTGCTTTGACGGCGCGACCCCCATCACCCAGCGCGGCAAGATCGAGGTTGCCGCCCGCGCCGAAAAGCCGGTGCCTGAAGGATGGGTCATTGATGCCGAGGGAAACCCCATGAGCGACCCGAACGAGATTCTCCAAACGTTGGGAACGGCGACGGCAGCCCTGCTTCCGTTGGGCGGTGCGGGAGAGGAACTGGCCGGTTACAAGGGATACGGCCTGGCCGCCATGGTCGAGATTCTCTCCGCCTCGCTGAGTGGCGGCGTATTTATGAAGGACCTGCTGGGATTCGCTCCCGACGGTTCCCGCCGTCCTTACATGCTGGGGCACTTTTTCCTGGTCATCGACATTGAGCACTTTATCCCACTGGCACTCTCGCGCAGCATCACGGGACAGATCATGCGTGCGCTGCAAAACGCGCGCAAAGCGCCCGGCGCGGAGCGCATCTATGTGGCGGGCGAGAAAGAATACGAAAAGGAAAAATGGATTCGCAAGCAAGGCATCCCCGTCAACCCCAATTTGCGTCAGCAGTTGCAAACCATGCGGGACGAACTGAACATTTCCGGGTACGAGGCATATTTCTAGCACGAGAGCCCGACATCGCGTAATCCGGCTAGCCGCCAAGACACAAAAGACGTCCTATACTTTGTCAAGCCCCAAATTAGATGTCAGAAGGGAGTGATTTTCGGGAAATAGCAGCAGTGAACTAAAGGGGCTTCGAGAAGCATTTTAGAAGACCCTGATAAGAAATATTCAATTGAACCTGAACAACAGATCTATCCGACCAAAAACACTAGACGACGGCCAGAGGTACGGGAATCTGCAGCAGGCACGAATCAATCATCAGAGCGCGGGTTTTTTCGGCGATAAGCGCGATAGTCATCGACCTCCAGGAAAAAGGGGCGCTGGTAGCGCCACATATCATAGAGAATGTGGGTGACAAAGTCGCGGGCAATAGCAACGAGAGCAACATAGTGGCCCTTGCGTTTTGGTTTGCGAGACTTGATACGCTGATACATCTGCTGATACTTGGGAACACGTTGGCTGAGAATAAAAGCGATGTTGACAGCAGCATAGCGGCCATTGGGAGAGCCCTGTTTGGTGATGTGCTTGGAGATAAAGAGAGTAGTACCAGAGATGTGTTTGCTGGTGGTGAGGCCAAGAAAGCTGGCCAGGTGTTCGCCACTGTGGAAGCGTTGCACGTCACCGACTTCGCTGACCAAGGCCAGGGTGTTGCTGATACCGGCCCCGGTAACTTTGGAAAGCAAGCTGGTCTGAGGATGATTCTCGATCAAACGGAAACCAGTCTTGAGGAAGAAGGATTTTTGTTTCTGACAAGAGGAGATATCGTCGATCAGATGATGGACCCGTTGACGAATCACCTCCCGGCCGATTTCACGAGTGAGGAACTGACTGCAAAGAGTGACCAAGTGTTCCGCATGTGTACGACCGAAGGCAGAGCGACAATGGGTTTGCAAGATGGCAGAGATGGCATCTACCCCGGCAGCGACGTACTCATCAGGGAAGACATAGTGCTTGAGCAAGGCATAGACCGCTTGGTGATGAAACTTGGCACGAGGAAAGACACGGCCAAGAGCCGGATTGTAGGCCCGAAGCAAGGAACGCAGCTGATTTTTCTTGCGATTGATCTGCTGAGCCAGATCACGAGCAGTCCGGGAACAGAAACGAGCAGTGAGCAGGTCGGCATCCTCGCTCAACACGACCTCAGGGGTGCTGCCCAGACGAACCTGTTCGGCCAGAGCATAGGCATCGACCAAGTCATTGCGCACCTTCTTGGAAAGCACCTCGGTCATATGCTCGGTAGTACGCGGGTTGTAGAGCACGCGAGCCAGGTTGGGCTGATGGGCCAGAAAGTCCCACCAGGCCCAGTAGTAGATGCCACTGGTCTCCATAGCCAAGAGAATGATGCGCAGACGATGCTGTACACGGAGATTCTCCATCCATTCCCAGGCGCTTTCGAAACCGGATGGCGTGTTTGGAATCTCCAATCGATGCCCTAGTTCCTCGCCAGCGGCATCCTGGGCGAGAAGTGTGAAGGTTTGATCAGCCACGTCACAACCTACGTACATTGTCAATCGGTCGAGATAGCTTTGGAGCAGGTGCTCCGGATCAATCCCCGGCCCGGCCGGGGGCAGGTTGGCCTTCAGTTCATCACTGAGGGCCTGGCGAAGGGAATTCAGTTCACGATACATTTTGCACCTCCAAATAGAATATGGTTTGGATTAGATTGGGCCAGGAGTCAGAGCTTAGTTTCCCTCGACACTTCCGGCGACGCAGCCTAGTGGCAAATACGTGTCTCAAACAGCGTCCTTTATCCGTGTCCAGCCTGGAAGCGCGAGGCCTCAGTCTTTTGGACGGGGCTGATCCTCAGGAGCAACATCGAGTCTACTCTGACTCCGGCGATGACCACGAGGCTTTGGCCTCTTTGTGATCTGTGCCTGGCCCGCCCTTAGTGTATCGCGAACTGACCCTTCCTACAATTTTCATTATACTAGGAGC
>JBFFCR010000184.1:0-7591 GCA_041559855.1 Anaerolineae bacterium
CTCTTTGTTCTTCGGGCATGTTGGGTCCTTTCGCCTGCGCACCGGTTCGAGAGGGGCCTTGACGTCTGCTTGTCAGTCCGCAACATCGCGGTTCTCGGCAGGCAACGAGCTTGGTCCACGCGAGTCTACGGGGCATCTCTTGCTCCATTATACCACAGCCCTTCTTCACTGCAAACAACCGCGCGACGCGGCGGAAGAGATCCATTGATGAGCAACTGTCTATCGATTATGCTTTGTCAGTCGGAGCATCCGCTTGCGGGCGTGCGCAATCGTGGATACCGGTGTTCAGCTTCGCTTCCAGACGACGATCAACACCAACGCGCTCACCAGGCTGATCACTGCCCCGTAGAGCAGCGGTTTAGGCCGAAAATGAAACTCTACCGTGTGGACCCCCTGGTCCAGGGACACGGCCCGAACACAGGCGTTGGCCTCGTAGATGGGGACCGGCTCGCCATCCACGGTCGCCTCCCACCCGGGATAATAGAGGTCGCTCAGCACCAGGAACCCAGCATGGTCGGTCTCGGCTTCTATGACCACTCGCAAAGGATCATATCGGACCACGACAGCGCTGGAGGAAAACTCGGTAGAGCCCGAAGGAATACCGGCTTCCCCCGGCGTGGGCGCATCCTGGCCCTCTCCCGCGAGCAGCACGACCTCCCTCTGCGGATCGAAATCTGGCGCGATCATCGCCGCCAGCGCGCCAGCCGCATCGGGGGCCAGACGGTAGTCAGATACCACAAACACCCGGGGCAGGACATTCACATTCTCGTAGAGATACGCGTCCGCGCCATACACGCCGAGGAACTCGAAGCCGTCCTCCTCGAATGGCAGCATGGTGATCAGATAGCGCACGTTATACAGGCTGAGCAGCCGCCCAAGTCCCTCTCGCGCGAACAACCGATCTCCGGTTCTGTAGACCAACCGCTCGACGAATCCTGACACCTTTTCATTGCCCCAGACCTGAGTCAAATCATCCGGGGTCAGGTTCAGATACCCATCCGCCGCTGGCACACCGTATAGGATGTTCAGGTTGGGTTGAAGGAACTCGCGCTGGAGCACGTAGGGTTGCAGATCGCCTTCCCATCCCCCGGCCTGCATGTAGGTCTCGAGGAACCTGGTCACCGCGCCAATGCTAAAGACCCTGTCGAGCCCGGCGTCCTCCTCGTGAATGCGCTGCGCCGTCTGCGGCGGCTCGTACCAGGTTTCGGCATCCACGATGGCGTTCCAACGGATGTGGTAAAAATAGAGATCGGCAACAACCAAAGCTAGCATCGCTACGCTGAGCAGGGTCACCCCCGATAGGAGGGACAGCGGAGCGCGGGAGCCCCATGGTCGCCCCATCGCGGTCCGCGCCAGCCAGTTCTGACACCGGGTCAGGCTCAAGGCTGCGGCCAAGACCAGGCAGAGGGTCACCACCACCAGCAGGCGCTGCGGAAAGCGGAACAGGTTCATGCCTGGAATCAAGGAGTAGGCCAGGCGAAAGACCGGCGTGTTGTCGCCCAGAGCCACCAAGAAGGCCAACCCCGCCAGCAAGAGCAAGAGCCGGGCCAGCCTGTTCTTCCGCGCCAGCCACAATCCGCCTACCAGACCCGCCAGCAGTGGCAGCAGGCCGATGTAGGCGTAATCCTCCCAGAACAGCCCCTCGACCTGGTAGGTCACGGTCCCCGGGTCGCCGTTGGCGTAGGGGTAGAAAAAGGTCCGCAGGCTCTCCAGTTGATAGCCGAAACTCGCAGCGAAATCAAAGCTGACGCCCCCGGACCGCTCGGAAAAGTCGGTGAGCTCGGCGGTGGGCCAGATCTGAACGGCGGCCAGTCCGAAGGAAAGGATCAGCGCCAGCGCCATGGACAGCGCCGTCTTCCGCACCTGCCGGGTCTGGATGGCCCGCCCCAGGTAGTAGGCCAATCCCGCCCCGGCGCTATAGTACGCGAGCTGCGGCGAGCCCGCCAGCCACTGCATCGCCCAGATCACGCCCGCCACCAGCAGCAGGCGCCGGTTCCGTTCCAGGCCCACCTCGATGACCAGCCAGACCAGCGGGATCCAGCAAGCTGTGTCCACAATGGTCATGTGCTTGACATGGACGACATAGAATCCGCCCAATGCATAGGCCACAGCCGCGATCAAGGAGGGCCAGATCGCCGCGCCGAGCTTGCGGGCCAGGGCATAGGTCGCAAAGGCAGCGACAAAGAAAGGCAAAAGCACCGAGAGGTTCAACGCCGGCAACGGGGGCAGCAGGCCAAACAGCAGCAGGTTGGGAGGGTAGAACGCGCCCATCTGCCCTTCGGCCTGGATCGGATACCCCATATAGACGTCGGGCAACCACAGGGGCAGGCGTCCTTGATGCAGCTCGTGCCCGAGAAAATCGCGCAGCGGGTGATTCAAGTTGGCGATGTCGCTGGTGGCGATGTCATTGGTGATGACAACCCCCTGCATCGTCGCCACCTGCCAAAAGGGAATGACAAGCAGCAAGCTCAGCAAAGGGACGACCAGAAGCCACTCGCGCCTGGACATCATACGCTTCCTTCGATCTGGGTCTGCGGCCCGCGTCTAGACGGCGGGCAGCCCGATCTCTTTTGCGGCCTGGGTCGCCATCTCCACGGCAAGATCCTGATTCTCCTTGCCGCCGACAGGGTTGTCCTCGTCATTGGGCCGCGCCCTGTACAAGACCAGGGCTTTGATCAGGTTCCCGTTCGCCTGCCGGACAAGCTGTTCCATGATGCCGGTCGAGCGCTCGCCCATGCCCAGCGCCGTGATGATGGTCACCGTGGGCTTGCCCCCCAGGTCTCCCAGCCTGCCCACGTAGGTCCGAATGGGCCGGTTGGGCTGGAAGCCGTACGTCGCACCGCCCAGGACCAGCAGATCGTAGCCAGCCAGGTCCGCTGGTGCCTGCGGGCTGGGCGTGGTGATCTCTACTTGCCAGCCATTGGCAACCAGGCCCCCCGCGAATCCGGCAAACACCCTGCGCTGAAAGTCGCTCTTGCCCGGGTGGTAGACCACCAGCGCGTTCCCCGTCCCTCCGCCCGGGTTCAGGATCGTCACCTCACTGACGACCTCCCGGTTGCGCCCGATCATCATCCACATCCCCCACGCAGCGAGGGCCGCGAAAACAGCGATCAATCCAATCCACCATACACTCATGGGGCGTTCTATCTCCTCTCGGCGGTTTGTGCATCCACTAGTTGCGGACCAGGATGCTCTTCTGACGCTCTTTTCCCACCAGGTCCTTCTCCACAAACAGATTTTCCCCGGTGAAGGGATCCATCTCGGTGTAGTACATCAGGCTCGAATAGGTCGATGGCGTCGGGGTAAAGATCTGGACCTGCCGGGGGTTGATCTTGAGCTGGCGACTGGCAAAGCGCTTCAGAGCCCGCATGTCCCGCTCGGTGCAGCCAGGATGGGCGGCGATCAGGTAGTAGGTAAGGTACTGCTCCTTGCGGGCCACCTGTGTCAGCCGGGTGAACAGGTCCCGAAACCGGAGGAGGACTTCCCTGCCCGGTTTCCCCATCCGGCGCAGGACGTGGTCCTGCGTGTGCTCTGGCGCCACCTTCATCTGGCCCGAGGTGTGGTGTCGCACCACCTCACGCAGGTACGCTACGCCCTGCTTCCTGTCGGCGAGCACCAGGTCGTAGCGGATGCCCGAGGCCACAAAGACCTTCTTGACACCCTTGATCCCGCGCAAGCGCTTGAGCAGGGCGATCTGCTTGCCGTGATCGACCGCCATCTGCGGGCAGATTTCGGGGGTCAGGCAGTGCTTGTCGGCGCAGCTCCCGTGTGCGGCTTTCTTGGCGCACTCGAAGCCGTACATGTTGGCCGTCGGGCCGCCCACGTCCTGGATGATCCCCCTAAAGTCGGGCAGTTGCGCCAGGCGCCTGGCCTCCCGCACGATCGAGTCTTCGCTGCGCCAGTGAACGGTCCTGCCCTGGTGCACGGCGATGGAGCAAAAGTTGCACTCGCCATAGCACCCGCGGTGCGTCGTCAGCGAGAAGCGGATCGTCTCCAGGGCCCTCACCGGCCCGAGTCTCTCGTGGAAGGGGTGCTGGGCGCGCTCAAAGTCGAGCTCGTACACCTCGTCCAGTTCCCTCTGTGTGAGGGGGAAAGCGGGTGGGTTCTGGACCAGGTAGCGGGTGTCCTGCTGCTGGCACAACGTCCTGGCCGTGAGCGGATCGTTGTTGCGGTAGAAGGTGTGGAACATGTCGACGAACGCCTGCTTGTCCTGCGCTACCACCTCGAAGGAAGGCAGCTCGATCGCATCCGCTGGTTTGTCCTTGGCGATGTAGCAGATGCCCCGCAGATCGTCGATCTCCCGGCCTGCCCGCAGCCGCTCCGCCAGGGCGACGACCGTCTTTTCGGCCATACCGTAGACCAGGATGTCTGCCTTGGCGTCGAACAGGATCGACCGCCGCACGCTGTCCGACCAGTAATCATAGTGGGCGATGCGCCGCAGGCTGGCCTCGACGCCGCCCAGCACGATCGGCCTGGTGTCCTTGAAATGGCGGCGGATCAGGTTGGCATAGACAATGACGGCCCGGTCTGGACGGCGGTCGTTCTGCCCTCCGGGTGTGAGATCGTCCGCCCTCTTGCGCTTTCTCGTCGCCGTATAGTTCGCCACCATCGAGTCGATGCTGCCACCGGTGACCCCCCAGAACAGCGCCGGTTCACCCAGCCGGGCAATGTCCGCGCTCTGCACATCAGGCTGGGCGATGATGCCGATCCGGAAGCCGGCCTTGAGCAGCACCTGCCCGATCACCGAGACGCCGATGAACGGGCTGTCGACGTAGCTGTCACCGGTGAGCAGGATGATATCCAGTTTATCCCAGCCCAGCACTTCGCACTCTTGCCTGGTGGTTGGTATGAACACCTGATCTGCCTTCTGTCTATCTTGGGCTTGCTGCCAGCCTGTGCCCTATGCGTAGGGATTGTACATCCAAAGCTACAGAGCGTCAACACACTCGAAACAGCGGGAACGGCTCGGCTGTCACTTGCCGCCCCAGGTGGTCGCGAGGCTGTCGTGCGCGCGCGCCGAGACACTGCCTGATACGCTCATCCAAGTCGCGTCTCGGGCTATTCTGTGATACACTAGTTCACGTGGAGATACCGATGGAAACTACGAACATCACGCTGGCGATTCCCAAAGAGATGCTGCTCAAACTCGAGCTGCTCGCTGTGAAAAGGCAATCTTCTGTCTCCGAACTGCTGTCCCAGGCGCTTGAGAGGCTGGTGCAGCAAGAGGAGAATGCCTACGCGCATGCGCGCCAGCGTCATCTGAAACTGCTCGAACAGGGCGCGGACCTGGGCATCAAGGGTCTTGTGACGACACAACGGGACGGACTCCACGAACGAGCCTGATGGTTAGCAATCCCTCGACACCGACTTTGGTGAGTAGTCCATCCCTCCCCTGCGATCCGCCCCCCTCACTCCTGGCATGCCGGGCAAAAGTAGCAGGCGCCCCCCAGGTACTGCATCTTTTCCACGGCACCCCCGCACACCGGACAGGAACACCCCACCGCGTTCTTGTCCATCAGGCGCACGTACCCCCCGCGATTGCCGTATAGATCGAACTCGTCGTACCGCCCGCCCTGCTCGATCACCTCAGCCACAGTGCCGACAATGGCATCGTAGAGCGCACGCCGTTGGTCCGGGTCGAGATCGTCAATCTGATGCTTGGGGCTCAGACGGGCCCGGAAGAGGATATCCTGGGCAATGGCGTTGCCCAGCCCGGGGATAAGCTGGTCCTGAGTCAGCAGCGCCTTTGCGCTCCGCTTCTTTTCCCTTGCCGCGCCATCGACCAGGGCGTAGAAATAGTCCAAGGTGAATCCAGGCTCGGAGGGCGTGGTCCTCATGTCCTTGACGTACTGCCGGTCCTGCTCCTCCCCGCTCTCGTAGAGCTCCATCGCGCCCCACATCTGTGTGGTCGCGGTGAGGAACGAACCATCCTCGAAAGCGACGTGCAGGTGGTACTTCTTGGGGAGCTTGGCCCCGGGTGGATGGAACAGCACCTTTCCCCCGCACTCACCCAGCAACAGGACATACCCAGGCTCCAGCGGGACAAAAAGCCACTTGCCCCTCGAGGTCGCCTCCCCCACCGTTTTCCCTCTGGTCAGTCGCTCAAACTCCTCGTGGGTTCTGTTGTACCACACGAACTTGTGGGGGCTATTGCCCAACTCACCCCGCCGTACGATCTTGCCCTTCAGCGTATCATTGATCTGCCTGCACAGTGTCACAAACTCGGGCAACTCGAACATCTCTGACCTCCTTATAGACCACCAATTGGAGCTTGTGTAACTGGAGTGTAGGCTTCAGCCGGGAGGACCGCCGAAAAGCTCGACGCCATCATCCAGACTTTGAGCTATGCATTAGCCAACATGTACCGAGTCAATCCGATCGGTCACTCACCAGGGCGCAGTTCCTTCTCGAATATCTCAACCTGGCGCTCGACATGCATTCCCGCCTTCTCATACAGACGCGTGGCGCCGGTGGGATTCTCGGCGTCAACCTCCAGGCTCACTTTCCGCTTACCTGCTCGGTAGAGCGCGCCAAAGCTGTGCCCCAGGAGCGCCTGGGCGATCCCGCGGCGCCGCCAAGCTGGACGCACCCCCACGGCATACACCCAGGCCATCCCCGGCTCCTCGCTCATCTCAGGATGGCATAGGGTCAAACCGGCAATCTCGACTCCATCCATGGCAACGAACCAGAACGGGGACGGATCACAGTCCGGGTCGCGGTCCAACAGGTGCATCCAATGTTTGTACTCCATCTCAAAGCCACGATCTATGTAGCCCCAGTTCTCGCGAAACATCTGGTGCAGGGCCCGGACGATAGCGCGCCCCTCGTGCTCGCGGACAAAAGGCCTGACAGTGATCCCCTCAGGAACGGGGGCCTGGGAAGGTGGCGCATCCAGCTTGATGGTCATGCGAAAGGTGTAGCGCACCACCCGGTACCCCTCTCCAAGCAGCAGATCCCGGCCTGCCACATCAGTGCTCAGCCGCTTCTGCAACAACGCGATCCGTGCACCGGCCTCCAACTCCGGTATGGACCGCCTGGCACGCTCTTCTATCCAGCGGCTCAGGGTCGTGCCGATGCCTTGGCCCCAGTACCGTGGATGGAGCTCGGTCAGGGCATAGATCAACGGGCTCGGCGGGTTGACCTGCACGAAGGCGAACCCGGCGACCTGTCCCTGAGGTCCAAGGACCAACAGCGTGTCGGTCTCTATGTCGACGCTCGGCATCTGCATCATGCTGCGAACGGCCTGGACACTGGTCGACGGCTTCCCGGTCCGCTCCACAGCGCAGGCGTTGAGCAGGTCCGTGATCCCCCGCGCATCGCCCAGCGTAGCCGGACGCGTGGTCAAGGACTCTTCCAGAATCTGCACCTTCTCTCCTCCTTGCCTCGGGACCGGCTCACCTTTGAGCAGGTGCCGTGTAGCCCAGACTCAACCGTCGCCGCGGACGCTCTTGAAGGCTGCCAGCCTGTCTGTGCGATCGGCATTCTGATCCACACTCCTCAGCCACTCCTGGCGGGCGACCTCCGGCGTGCACGGTCCGTAGGTGTAAACGTCGATCTTCCGCCTCTCTGCTTCCCCTCTGAGCCTCGCCAG
>JBFFCR010000185.1:0-7589 GCA_041559855.1 Anaerolineae bacterium
AAAGCCCCGGTATATCGTCGAGAGCGAGTGCACGGGTTGCACAACCTGTGTGGAGTACTGCCCTGTCACGTACCCTGATCAGTTCAATCAGGAGATATCAAAGAACAAAGCCGTCCATATCTACTTTGCCCAAGCCATTCCTCTGATCACCTATATCGACGAAAGCTGCCTCTACCTGAAAGAGAAAAAGTGTCGCATCTGCGAAGCGGTTTGCCAGAACCAGGCCATCGACTTTACGCAGACCCCAGAGAAGGTGGAAGTTAAGGTAGGCGCGATCATTCTATCTCCTGGCATCGAGCCCTACGAGCCCCGTGTGGGGGATGGATATGGGTACCGGACGATGCAGAACGTCGTCACCAGCATGGACTATGAACGGCTGCTGTGTGCCACCGGGCCATACGAGGGTGAGATCCTTCGTGCTTCCGACAGGAAGCATCCGCACAAGATAGCGTGGCTCCAATGCGTCGGTTCCAGACAGCTCAACCCGGAGCTGGGAAAGAGCTATTGCTCGGCCGTATGTTGCACGTACACCCAGAAGCAGGTCATTGTGACGAAAGAGCATGATGCCGAGGCCGAGTGCACGGTGTTCCACAACGACATTCGTTCCTTTGGCAAAGATTTCGAGCGATACTACCAGCGGGCAGAGGCGCTTCCCGGGGTGCGATTCATCAGGAGCTACACATCCATCGTACGGGAGGACCCCGAAACCAAGAATGTCACCATCCGGTATTCCACGCCCGACGATGGCGTGAAAGAGGAAGAATTCGACATGGTGGTTCTGTCCGTCGGCCTGGCTCCTCCTGCTGACGCAAAGGATCTGGCTGAAAAGTTTGGCATTGAGCTCAATGCCCATGACTTTTGCCAGGTCAATCCTGTCAACCCGCTGGAGACCACCAAGCCCGGGATCTTTCTGAGCGGCGCTTTCCAGGGCCCCACAGATATTCCCGAATCGGTCTTTACCGCCAGCGCAGCCGGCTCCCAATGTGGCGAGCTCCTCAACTACCGCCGGGGCAAGCTGGCCAAAGAGAGGGTCTATCCGCCTGAAAGGGATGTTTCCGAGGAGGAGCCACGCGTAGGCGTCTTTGTGTGTCATTGCGGGGCGAATATCGGACGGATCGTCAACGTGCCAGAGACGGTCGAGTACTGCAAGACATTGCCCAACGTGGTCTATGCTCAGGAGCAGCTCTTCTCGTGTGCGACGAATTGCGCCCAAGAGATCACAGAGATGGCAATGGAGAATGGGCTCAACCGTGTCGTCGTCGCAGCTTGCTCGCCCAGGACTCTCGAACCACTCTTCCGGGACACTGTTCGGGAAGCGGGCCTGAACCAATACTACTACGACATGGCCAACATCAGGGAGCACTGCTCTTGGGTCCACGCCAAAGAGAGCGAAGAGGCTACCCAAAAGGCACAGGACATCATCCGCATGTCGGTAGCGCGCGCCAGCCTCTTGGCGCCATTGCAGGAGATCGATCTTCCTGTCAACAAGGCTGCGTTGGTGGTTGGCGGAGGGATAGCGGGCATGATCTGTGCCCTCTCGATAGCCAGCCAGGGGCATGAAGTCTATCTGGTTGAGAGGGAAAGCGATCTAGGAGGGACAGCAAGGAGGATCTACCACACTCTGGAGGGTCTGGATGTTCAGGCGTATCTGCGCGAACTCGTGCGACAGGTCTACCAGGACCCCTTGATCCATGTATACACAGATGCGACCATCACGGCGGCAGATGGCTATATCGGGAATTTCGTCACTACGGTCAAGTCCGAACGAGGGATCGCAGAGATAAAGCATGGGGCAACCGTCATCGCAGTCGGTGCGGACGTGTACGAACCGGTCGAATACCTGTACGGGCAAGATGACAGGGTCATGACCCACCTTGAGCTAGAGGAGCGGATCCACCGGCGAGACGAGCATGTGGTCGATGCCGAAAGCCTGGTGATGATCCAATGTGTGGGCTGCCGGAATGAGGACCGAGACTACTGCTCCAGGGTCTGTTGTGCCGAGTCGATCAAGAACGCACTGGCACTCAGAGAGAGCAACCCAGAGATGGACATCTACATCCTCTACCGCGATATGAGGACCTACGGCTTCAGCGAGGACTATTACAGGGAAGCGGCAGATAGAGATATACGGTTCATTCGCTACGAGCCACAGGCTCAACCGCAAGTGGAAGCGGGCAAATCAGAGGAGGGCCGGCCCGTTCTAAAGGTTAGCACCCCGGATTACATCTTGGGTATAGAGGTTGAGATCGATGCCGATATCGTTGCGCTGGCTGCTGCAGTGATTCCCTCCGCGGCCAGCCAGCAAGTATCGCGCATGTTCAAAGTGACTCTGGGCCCGGACAGCTTTTTCCAGGAAGCCCACGTCAAGCTAAGACCTGTCGAGACTGCCTCGGACGGCGTCTATCTATGTGGCATCGCGCACTATCCCAAGCTGATCAGGGAGACGATTGAGCAAGCCTATGGAGCCGCGGGGCGGGTCCTGACGCTTCTCTCTCATGACACCGTCGTCGCCTCCGGCTCGATTTGCGAGGTGGCTGAGAAACAGTGCATCGGGTGCGGAGCATGCATCACAGCCTGCACGTATGGTGCCATACAGCTTCGCCAGACCCGGCAGGGCGAAAAGGCCGCCGTGAATCCTGTTCTCTGCAAAGGGGATGGTCTTTGTGTCGCAATGTGTCCCACTGCGGCGATCCAACTGAAGCACTTTACTGACGAGGAGATCGTGGCTCAGATCGACGCAGTGGCCCAAGTCGCGTGAACTCCTGCGGGCGCCGGGGCACCGAGACCGCAGACGTGGACGTGAGGCAGATACGACGAGTCCAGCGATGAAAGGAGGTGAGAACGAATGAGCACAGAATCCAAGTTTAGACCAAGGATTCTAGGCTTCGTATGCCACTGGTGAGCATACGGCGCCGGTGACATGGCTGGAGTTTCCAGACTTCAATACACAACTGAAACGAGGCTGATACGCGTCATGTGTTCCGGACGGGTAGACCTGGCATTCGTGCTCCGGGCCTTTTCGAACGGAATGGATGGGGTGTTCGTTGGCGGCTGCCGCTTGGGCGAATGCAATTATATCACTCATGGAAATTATCGCGCGCTCAATATGGTGCTTCTGTGCAAGCGGATCATGGAGCACATAGGGTTGAACCCGGAACGGTTGCGGATCGCGTTCATGTCCTCGGCCGAAGGGACTGCCTTTGCCGAGGTCCTGAGTGAATTCGGCGCCAAGGTGAGGGAGTTGGGACCGCTTGGGAAGAGGGAAGGCATAGACCAGGGTGAACTGCGGTCCAAACTTGCCGAGATTGTCAGGTTGGTGCCATACATCAAGATGGCGAAAAGGGCAAAGCTGGAATCACGGCTTGTGGACCCGGAGGAGTATGACACGCTCTTTACCGCAGACGAAATAGACAGGCTGTTCAGTGAGGTCATCTCGTACTATATCGACCCGGAAAAGTGTCAAGCCTGTATGATCTGCGCAAGGAGATGCCCTGTCGATGCGATCATCAGTGCCAAGAACCAAGTCCATGTCATTGAGCAGGAGATATGCATCAAGTGCGGGACCTGCTTTGAAGTCTGCCCTGCTCGGTTCGGTGCCGTGACCCGCATTTCCGGAGGGCCTGTCCCACCTCCGATACCTGAAGAAGAACGGGCGATCATCAGAGGGGGCAAAGAAGGCTCGAGACAGGGCGCAGTGTGAGGGTCTCGCAGTCAACCTGCCACGATGGAATTGGCAGGCAGCATGCACAATCGCTGCGCGAGTCGGTTGCGCTTTTAGGCTAGGTTGTGGTATACTCAGACGGTGGCGCGAAACGCTATCCGACGTTGAATGGGCCACTGTGATGTCCCACCATCTACAGGTGCCTGGGGGAATGAGGTTGGACGTCAGATACAAATTCCATTGTCCCATCCGCGTGCGATATGTAGAGACAGACGCCCAGGGCCACGTCTTCTTTGGCAACTACCTGACCTACTTTGACATTGGCCTACTGGAGTATACGCGTGCTCTGGGGTATTCCTACCAGGACATGCTGGCCTCGGGCGTGGACATGTTCTACGTCGAGTCAAGCTGCCAGTACCAGGGCCGGGCCTACTTTGATGACTGGTTGCACGTCCACACACGCATCGGTCACATTGGTAATACCAGCTTTGCCTTCGAGTTTGCCATCTTTCGGCAGCCGGCCGACGAGCTGATTGCGACGGGAAGGATCACCGCTGTCGCAGTGGACAGTCAAACGGAAAAACCAGTCCGTGTGCCGGACGAGCTTCGAGAGGCAGTCGCGCGTTTTGAGGGAGTCGAGTTCAGTTAGCACCCCGAGGGGGGACGTCTATGCAGCCGGTTCCGTGGCAGGAACGGTACGCTGACAAACTAAAGACGACCAGAGAATCCCTGAGGGTGATCGCTCGCGGGGATCGCATCTTTGTAGGCTCAGGCGCTGCCAGCCCGCAACTCCTGATCGAGGAGATGACGCGGCGGCCGGATGACTTTGTTGACACAGAGATCTTCCATCTCATGACCCTGGGTGCTGCACCCTACGTTGAACAAAGACTCCGCCACCGCTTCCGGCACAACGCCTTTTTCGTTGGCGCCAACGTGCGTCAGGCTGTTGCCGAAGGGCGGGCAGACTATACCCCTATCTTTCTATCCGAGATCCCGGAGCTCTTTAGACGCAGGCGCTTTCGTCCTGATGTGGCCCTCATTCATGTGACCCCACCCAACCGGCACGGGTTTTGCAGCTTTGGGGTGTCCGTGGACATTGTCAAGCCCGCTGCCGAGAACGCGGGTATCGTCGTTGCCGAGATCAACCCACACATGCCCTGGACGTTGGGCGACAGCTTTATCCACGTGGACCGGCTAGACATTCTGGTGGAACACGACGAGCTCCTCCCTGAACTCCGCTATCCGGAGCCCAATCAAGTCGCCCGCAAAATCGCAGAGAATGTCGCCGGACTGATCGAGGACGGATCGACCCTGCAATTGGGTATCGGGGCCATCCCTGCTGCTTTGCTGGATTGCCTCTCCTGTTTGGGGGACAAGAAAGATCTGGGCATCCACACCGAGATGCTAACCGATGAGGTGGTGGACGCCGTCAAGGCTGGCGTAATCACCAACGCCCGGAAAACCCTGCATCCGGGGAAAGCCGTGTGCAGTTTCTGCCTGGGGACGCAGCGGCTCTATGAGTTTGTGGATCAGAATCCCTTTTTCGAGTTCCGTCCCTCGGACTATGTGAATGATCCCTTTATCATTGCTCAGAACGACCGGATGGTGGCTGTCAATGCCGCCCTCGAGATCGATCTGACAGGCCAGGTCTGCTCTGATTCATTGGGCTACCATTTTTACAGTGGTATCGGCGGGCAGGTTGACTTTATGCGGGGTGCAGCCCGATCGAAACGAGGCAAGCCGATCATCGTGCTTCCTTCGACGACCGAGGATGGGGAAACGTCGCGCATCGTTTCCCATCTGTCCGAAGGCGCCGGTGTCGTGACCACTCGCGGGGATGTGCGCTACGTAGTCACCGAGTACGGCGTTGCCGATCTATATGGGCGGAACATTCGTGAACGGGCGTTGGCGCTCATCAACATCGCCCATCCCCAGTTCCGCGAGGAGTTGCTGGCGCAAGCCAAACTACGCCACTATGCCTTTGTCGACCAGCTGCCTCCCCTGGGTGTGTATCCCAAAGAGTTGGAGACCCGGGCCACGTTCGACGGAACAGAGGTGTTTTTCCGTCCTGTTATGCCCACTGACGAGCCGTTGATGCAGGATCTTTTCTACGCCCTCTCGGAAGAGAGTGTTTACTACCGTTTCTTTACCGGAACCTCGGTCATGCCCCACACCAGGGTCCAGCGTTTCACCACGATTGACTACCAGAAAGAGATGGCGATTGTGGGCGTTGTGGGTGAGGAGGGCCACGAGGAGATCATCGCCGTCGGCAGATATGCTGTGGAGCCAGACACCAGCATGGCGGAGGTGGCCTTTCTCGTCCGTGACGATTGGCAGCGGAAAGGGATGGGAGCCTGGCTGCAGAACTACCTCATCGAGATCGCCAAGAAGCGGGGGATCGTTGCCCTAAAGGCCCGGACGTTGGCGGACAATACGGCGGTGCTCCGCCTGGTTCACAAAGCCGGCGTTACCATTGAAAGCACCCCAGAGGAGGGAGGGTTTTACCAGCTGGTCTATAAGCTTTGAATGGATCTTCTCTGGAAGAGATCTTGGAGAAAGGGGGGATCTGATATTGGCCAATGCTAGATGAGAGCGATCCCAAAGCGGGATGCATGACAATGAATAGAGTACCATACAATCCGCAATGAAGGAAGGAGCGAGAAAATGGCACTTGAATGGTTACCCAGGGATGACGAATTGAAGAACCACGATGTTGGCGGGGACGAGTTCTTTGGCACAGAGGCCCCGTGTGTTGTGTACGAGAAAAAGCCCATCATCGATCCGCAGGGCAACCCGGTCGAAGGACTGTATTCGGCCTGGGTGTGGCTGAACAACCCCAGGCAGTACAACTCCTACACCACCCAGATGGTGAAGGGCGTGATCGCCGGCATGAAGCGGGCTTCAATGGACCGCAGTGTGGTGGCCATCGTCTTTACCGGCGTGGGCGATCGCGCTTTTTGCACGGGCGGCAACACCAAGGAGTACGCCGAGTACTACAGCGGACGTCCCACCGAATATGCCCTGTACATGGACCTCTTTAACGCGATGGTAGACGGCATTCTTAACGCCAAGAAGCCGGTCATCTGCCGTGTGAACGGCATGCGCATTGCTGGCGGTCAAGAGATCGGGATGGCCTGCGATCTGGCTGTCGCGTCCGATCTGGCCATGTTTGGGCAAGCAGGCCCCCGGCATGGTTCAGCGCCGGTCGGTGGCTCCTCCGACTTTTTGCCTTGGTTCCTGACAATCGAAGACGCCATGTGGAACTGCATCTCTTGTGAGTCGTGGAGCGCCTACAAGATGAAGCGGCTGGGGCTGATCAGCAAGGTCCTGCCCGTCATCAAGCAGGATGGCGAGTGGATCCGCAACCCCATGGTGATCACGGACGAGTATGTTAAAGACGGCGAGATCGTCTACGGCGACTACAAGAGCGGGGCGGAATACAAGGAGGCCAGTGCCTTTGTGAGGGGAGCAACCACCGACTTTGAGCTCCTGGACAAGGCCGTGGGCGATATCCTTTGGACGTTCACCAACCTGTTCCCGCACTGTCTGCAGATGTCTATCGACAGCATACGCGCCAAGAAGAAATTCTTCTGGGACGGGTCCAAGGACTACTATCGCCATTGGCTGATGGCCAATATGAACAACGAGGCCTATCTTGGCTTCCATGCCTTCAACACTCGCAAAATCACCGGCAAGGACACCATCGACTTTATCAAATACCGCCAGTTGCTGGCCGAAGGCGCTATGGTCGACAAAGAGTTCTTTGCTCAAGTCCTAGGGCAGCCCATTGATCAGTAGCCAGATATCAACAAGCGCTAGTCAGTGGCCGGTCGCCAGAGATCCCCTACCAGGGGCCGTCCAACTACTACGGCCGTCTACTACCTGGTCCCCAGGCTTCCGGAGAGGCCGCGAGCCACGGTCCGCCGCT
>JBFFCR010000186.1:0-7509 GCA_041559855.1 Anaerolineae bacterium
GTCAAGCGGCCCGCGATGTTCACAGCCAGGAGCCAGGCGCCTGCACCCGCCACGAACTGGACTGAGACACGACACTTCTGACCAATACCCTCTGTATATAACGCGCCGCTGGCCTGGATCTGTTCACTGGCTACGCCGGGGCATCTGGTGCCGCTTCGGAAAATGGGTGGGCGATGCCGCAGCGCGCCACTGGCATGCACTGTTACACCCTCGCGGTGCGCCGCTCCTTGAGACTGGCAGCTTTGGCCCGGGCCCACCGCAGCAGATTGACACGACAAGGATCAGCCATGACGTGACGCTTGCGTTTGACAGAAGAGGCCTTCCGGTGTATACTATGGCGGTCAACGCATCTGCGCCGCGACCAGGTTCCCACCAGGGATCCGTGCAGCAATTTGGCGAACTCGCTACACCGCGCCTCTGAACCCACGCAGGCTGACTTCGTAGAGGTACTCTTTCCGTCGTTTGGTCAAAGGAGGTGAACCATGAGGATTCGTGTTCCGGTGATGATCCAAGATCCAACGCTGTCCGGGTACAAGCACCTAAAACGGATCGTAGAGCGACCCTACCTCAAGGAGGACGCGTTTTTCGATGGTCCTGCCTGCATCCGGCTGGAGGTGCACGACCTGGATCCGGCGACAGGCAGAGAACGGCCCGGTGTACCCTTCATACCACCCTCGGGCGGCCGCAAACTGGGACGCTACCAGATCGCCGACGAAAAGGACATCTATTCCTCAGACTTTATGTCGGTCAGCGCCTTTGGTACAGTGCTGCGAACGATGCACATGTTTGAGGAGGAGGACACCCTCGGCCGGCGGCTCAACTGGGCCTTTGACGGGCCACTGTCCATTCTGCCCCGGGCGGGACTCGATCGCAACGCCTATTACGATCGCGAGACGCAAACCCTCAAACTCTGCTACTTTGGCAAGCCCGGCGACCCTAGCCACAACGTATACACCGCCCTCTCCCGCGACATCGTCTGCCACGAGACCGGGCACGCCATACTGGACGGCATCGCGCCTCACCTCTTGTACGCCTCAAAGGCCCGGGCGCCCCAGACCTATGCGCTGCACGAGTCGGTGGCCGACCTGACCGCGGTTGTGATGTCCTTCCGCAGCGGGCACCTGCGCGAGGCGATCTTGGAGGAGACCAGGGGCTCCATCGACAATGTGAGCGCCTTCAGCTCCATCGGCGAGGAGTTTGGAAAGGAGTTCTTGAGCCTGGACTGCCTGCGCGATCTGCGCAGCCCGCTGTGCATCGGCGACGTGAGCCCTGACGATGAGTACGAACTCAGCCAGGTGCTCAGCGGCGCGCTATACAAGATGATCATCGGCATGCACAACCGGTGGTGGCAAAAGTTCTCCGGCGAAGGCGCGGCCCTGGACTACTCTCAGTCAGGCAAGGCGCTGGCCATCGCGGTCGACCATTTCAAGCGCATGATCTTCCGCGCCCTCGACTACCTGCCGCCCGCCGAGGTCTCCTTTGCTGACTATGGCCGGGCCATCATCGCCGCCGACCAGGCCTCGCACCCCAATGACCCCAAGGAACGCGAGTTCATCTGCCAGGAGTTCACAGAGCGGGGGATCGTGGACAGCCCTGAGGCGATGGAGGTCGGGACCGACTACGAGCACCCGGCGGTGAAGGAGCTCGACCTGGAGGCTGTGATGGACAACGACACGGCTGCCCATGTCTTTGTCGACCAGAACCGCGACTTGCTCAACATCCCAGCCGGGGTGGCCTTTAACCTGGAGCCCCGACTCGACGTGACCAAGCTGTACTATCACCGTGGAGGCAGGAGGCAGCGCGTCCGCGAGTGTCTGCTCAAGGTCTGGTGGATGCAGAGCAAGCCGACCTCCTTCGGCGGCCAACAGCCGGTAAAGGCCGGCACCACCCTGGCCATCGATTGGAAGACGCAGCGAATTCGCGCATTGCTGACATCGAATCCTGCGACGGACTGAGGAAACCGAGGGATGCCGCTCAGCGCGCGGCACTGCGCCGCGATGACTGGTCGAGATGAGCGCCCTGCTTCAACCCATAACATGTACATTGTGCACGTCCAGGGAGCTGTGAGGGCCACGATCCAATAGTGGCGAGCATACAGTCAGAGGAGGATCGCCAATGGTTACGATCGAACTATTGCCTGCTGCCCACGGAGACGCGATCTGGATTGAATACGGCACGACCGCACAGCGACGCCGGATCCTAATTGATGGCGGCCCAGCCCCAGCCTATGATAAGGGCCTGCGACAGCGCATCCTGACGCTGCCAAAGTCGAAACGCAAGCTCGAGATGATGATCGTCACCCACATCGACGCCGACCACATCGATGGCTGCTTGATCCTCTTGCGAGAGCTTGAGGCATTGAACGTGAAGATCAATGAGCTGTGGTTCAATGGGTGGGACCAGATCGCGGACGCTGACAAGGCGCCTGCCTCGTATGCGCCGCTGCAAGGCGAGTTCCTCGGCGGCTTGATCCAGGTCAATGACGAGCTCAAGAACAGCTGGAACAAGCGCTTCGAGGGCGATGCGGTGGTGGTCCCCGACGAGGATGATAAGGAACTGCCAGTGCTTCAGCTCGCCGGCGATGCCAAGCTCACCCTTCTGGGCCCAACGCAGGCAGAGCTCCGCCGGCTGCGCGCCCGCTGGAAGGCGGCCATTCGCGACTTTTCGCCTGGCGACGCGAGAGAAGCACTGAGCCGGCTGGATGAGCGTCGCGAATACCGCCCCCCGCCCCCGCCTGCGGCCTTTGCGACGCCGACATTTGGGGACGATCGGTCTCCTGCAAACGGAGCCAGCATAGCCTGCGTCTTTGAGCATGGCGACGTCTCGGTGCTCCTGACCGGCGATGCACATGCCCGCTCCCTGGCAAGCTCGCTCGAGCGCCTTGCCAAGCAAAAGTCCCTGACCAAGTTGCACTTTGACGCCGTAAAGGTGCCACACCACGGCAGCATGAGCAACGTAAGCCATGATTGGTTGCGCTGGATCGACTGCAAGCGCTGGCTGATCTCTACCAACGGCGCCGTGTTCCATCACCCAGATGTGCAGACTGCGCAATTGATAGCCAAGCACTCACAGCAGCCGGCGCTGCTCTGCAACTATGATGGTATTGCTGACCGCCTGTCTGCAGAAGCCGGTGGCGAGTGGAAGGCCTTTGTCCCAGAGAGCGCCGGTCCGGCCGGCGGCTTGTCGCTGGACCTGGAGGCTGGCGCAGAGTGATCGGCTGAGGCGCGCAAGGGGAGAACCGGCGAGATGGGAGGCATGCCATGAGCGAGTATCAGTCCGAGGGCAGAGACCCAGTTGTCGACAGAGGAGGCTTCGAGCCCTTTGATCTCACGGTGAACCTCGGCCCGGACGCCACTCCGTGGCTTTCTGCGGCGTCGCGTGTCGGATTCGTGCACGGCATCCCGCGGCGAAACTCTTCACTTCCGCCGCTGACCGAACTCGGCAATCTTCATTATGACTACGCGGATGCCATCAAATATGCCGAAGTGCAGCCTGCGCCTGAGCCAGCCCGGATCCTTCGAGAGCTTGTGTTTGGCGAGCCGGCGGTGCTGCAACTGTTCCAGGCCACGCGAGGCGTGGCGGCAGACCGGGGCCGGCAGTTGCTGTTCCGCATACTGGCCGCACCGCACCTGGCAGGACTGCCGTGGGAACTGCTGCCCGATCCCGCCACAGCCCAGGGCGCGGACCAGCAGTACCTGGCGCTTGCCCCGAACACACATGTGCTCCGGCTGGCGCGCGGGCGGGATTACGCGGCGCGTCCGGAATTGCTGAGACCTCCGCTCAACCTGTTGCTGGTCCTCTCCAGCCCAACTCCCAAGACTCCGCAGGAGGAAGAGCAATCATTCGATATTTTCGAGGTCAAGCATGCGCTCCTAACAGAGCTCGAAGAAGTCCAGCAAGGCGGGATGCTACAGGTCGACGTGGTGGACCGGCCGACCTTGGACAACCTCCGGCGACAGATCGGCAGCCGGCGACGAGGCTATCACCTCTTTCATTACATCGGACACGCGTTGCCCGATCGCCTGATCCTCGAGGATCGCACAGGCGAACGCAAAGATCTGGAGAGCAGCCAGTTCATGGAAGTGCTGCGGCTTTGTCGCGATCTGCGGTTGGCCGTCTTTGCCGGCTGCGAGACGGCACGTGCAGCTCAGGAACCGGAGATGGTCGACGTGCGCGAGGCTGTGGGCTGGCGCGATCTGCTCAGCCTGGCCGACCACTGTGTGCAGGAGGCCTGTCCGGCTGTGATCGGGATGCAGGCAGTGTTGGGCTTCAGTGTCGAGCGGGTGTTCACGCGCTTTTTCTACCAGGCGCTGGCGCACGGGTACTCTATCGCCGAGGCGCTGCAGCTGGCGCGCGGCGCCATCAGGGGAGACGAGCACCGCCGAGGTGACCTACTGGACTGGTCGGTGCCAGCGCTCTTTATCGGCAACAGCGACCCCGGCCCACTAATGCTCCGGTCTGCAGCCCCACCCCCAAGAGCTGCCCCCACGCGCGCGGACCTAAAACTCGGCCTCCGCCAGAGCGACCAGCGGATCTACGGACGCGAGCTTGCGCTCCGGCAGGCAGTCGACATCCTGGAAGGTGAGACAACAGAGCGCGTTCTGATGATCACCGGAGCCGCAGGAGTCGGCAAGACAGAGTTACTCGATCGCGCGCTGGAAGAACTGGGCACATCGGTTACGCACGTGCTCTACGTGCCGTTCGATCGGCTGGCACCCGAGGTGGCGCAAGCTGATGCACAACTCGCCGAGGGTTCGATGCCGACTCTTGAAGTGCTGGCGGGGCTTGAGGACGACTGCGCACTGGCGGAACTGTGCCCTCTGGTCACCGAGTTGCTGGGAGAGAGAGTGACGCATCCCCGCAATCCCGCCTGGAGCAGCGTGGCGTGGTGGGACCGGCTGGTCGAGGATCTGGTGCAGCACAAGATCGTGATGGCGATTGAAGACATCGTCCTGGACCGCGTGCAGCGCAAGCTGCTTGAGAGGCTCGTCGACCAATGGGTGGAGGCTCGCGCAGATGAGGATCTGGAAGAGATGTCTGAAGCCCAGCTTCTGGACAGTCGCTTGACGCTGGTTTCTCAGTTGCAAAAGAGCCTGGAGCAGAATGAAAACTCGGCGCAGCCGACAATGGATTCTGTCGCTTCAACACTAGAAGAGCTGAAAGAACAGCTGAAGGATCTTCCTGACAGATTGATCGCCAAGCGTGTAGAAGTGCTGGGTGACGCCCTTGAACGGCTGGTGCTCAGACTCAGCCATCGGGTCACAGGGGGCTCTCCAGACCACGAGGCGCCCATTCGAGTGAACGTGGAGGTAGCCGACATAAAGAGGGCGCTGAGTAAGCTTGAGCAAGTGCGTGAAACGCTGGGAAAGGCACTCCGTATCCTGGCTGCCCGCCGCTCTCCCGCGCGCATCGCCATCACCGCACTGAAGAGGCCGGAGCAGTTCCTGGACCTGCCCGATGAGCAGCTATTCGAGATGCGCCTGGCTCCTCTTGGCTGGACAGAGACGTGGCGATGGATCCGGCACAACTTGCCCGCGCTCCTGAGCGAAGGCGAGGAGTACCTGTCACGGCTGTGGTCACGTTTCGGTACTCGGCTCGACCGCTGGGAGGAACTGGAGCGTCGCGTCCTGAAAGCGCGCAACGAGCCAGTGGACTTGCAGGAGCTGGCGAAGGAGATCGCACCTCGGCCTCCCGCCAAACCGGTCAGCCCTAGAATGGTAGTGGCCGGGCGCGCCGAACGTGCGTTGCGGATCGCAGTGGCCGGGCCTAAAGTTGCCGGGCCGCAGGAACTGGCCGAAGCGATCACACAGCTAGCCATCGAGCATGGCATCGGCGGGCGCGTCGTGCTCGATCCCAGAGAAGCTGGCGCATTGGCATCTCTCATCGATGAACCATCGCCGTTTGATGACGACGGGACGGCAGATCCGAAAGCAATCCTGAAATGGCAGCAGCGCGTGCTTGCCAAGCAAGCAGACATTGTTCTGTTCGACTATGAAGGCAGAGTGCCCCCGGAGGAGACGGATGAACCTCAAGTGCGAAGCCCAGAGCGCACCTTGCTGCGCAGCGTGCACTGCCGTACCCTGCTGATAGCCGCCGGAGGAAACGCAGGGCCGGACTCTCCGACGGTAGCGATTCCCTCTGCGTATCCCGAGGTCCTCGGCGTCGGACCCATTGACGAGGATGGGAACCTGCGCGAATACGCGGAATGGCATCCCAAGCTTCGCAAGCCCGATCTTTTCATGGCTGATCAGTTCAAGGGGACGCCTCTGGCGGCAATGCTAAAGTCCGGTTTCTCCAAGGGATCGGCAGGCGCAAGCTTTGCGGCGTTGCATGCAGTTATGACTGCAATCATGGTATGGTCGATCCTGCCAGAGTTGTCACCTCGCGCCGTTCGGGAATTGCTTCTCGACGCCAGCCATCCCATTGCCGGAGTGGAAGGAGCTAGGGCCCTCACCATGAAGGACGCGGTTGCGCAGGCACGGCGGCGCGCGGTCGAGCGCGGGCTCAAGGAAGGGCCTGCCTCACTGCCGACGCTCGGCGCTATGACAGGGTTGGATGCGCACGTACTGGATACCACGCTCAGGCAGTTGATCGACGGGCAGACAGTAGTCAAGCTGGCGTCCGGCCGCTTCGAGAGGTACCAGCTCATCTAGCAGCTCCCTGACCGGAGCACCCACTCGCGGTGGGCTGTGGCCCGCCGCTAGCGCTGATCGATCTTTGCTCCACATGCCCGCAGACAGGTGCCTACCTGCCAGCGCAATCGCAATCGAATCGGATCCAAGGTGCAGCGCACCTGAGGTAGGCTAGGTGCCTTCACCCAACGGGTGCATCCCAGATCTATGGAGACCAGCCAGACCCACACCAAGGAATCATGTCATGCCGAACGAAGCGGAGCGAGGTGAGGCATCTCCACACCACCCACGGTGAGATCCCTCGCCTCCGCAGGACCTTCGCTGCGCTTCGGTCCTGCTTCTTCTCGGGATGACAAAGGGTGCTGGAAACGCCGCCCAAGATTCTGAAATGCACTCCCACCCAACCTGCCCGCGGGCATTGCTTGCTGCGCGCTGGCTCTTGTGCTAGAATTGGCCCGCTCCGCCCCAGAGGCGGAAGAGCCCACCATGGGAGGCATACCCGCACATGGAGTCGATCCAAACACCCGATTGGGTTGCAGACGCGATATTCTATCAGATCTTTCCCGACCGGTTCGCCCGGAGCGAGACGGTGGCGAAACCCTCTCACCTGGAGCCGTGGGATACGCTGCCCACGCACCATGGCTTCAAGGGCGGCGATCTTGTGGGCATCGCCGAGCGCCTAGACTATCTCGTCGATCTGGGCGTGACGGCCATCTACCTGAATCCAATCTTTCAATCGACGGCCAACCACCGCTACCACACCCACGACTACTACCAGGTGGACCCAATCCTGGGCGGGAACACGGCGCTCCGCTCGTTGCTGGACCGCGCCCACGAGCGCGGCATGCGGATCATCCTGGACGGTGTGTTCAACCAC
>JBFFCR010000187.1:0-7499 GCA_041559855.1 Anaerolineae bacterium
TCGAGCATCATCAACAACACGATGCTCATACAGATCGCCGTGCTGGCGTGGCTGTTCCTGGGAGAATCGCTCTCCTGGCACATGGTCTTGGGCATGGTCCTGGCAGCGCTGGGCACCCTCCTCGTCCAGATCCGCAGGCCGCCCCGCTGACAATCGCCTGCCCGACTGCCATCGAGAGCACGCCGCCAGCTCTAACGAATCTCTAACACTCCTCACACGCTTCTCTAACGAGAGGGCGCTACACTACCTTTGGCAGAGCCTGGGAATCCGACAGGTCACTCTGCTGTATGGGCGCGGCATCAGCTGCCCCCGCAGAGATAGCAGATCTGAATGGCAAGACATTCCAGGGATGCCAGGATAGCAAGATAGGGAGTATTGAATATGGATCTCAATCGATTCACCGAGATGGCGCGAGATGCACTGAACCAGGCGCAGGCCTTGGCTGGCGAACACAGTCATGGACAGATCGAGGGCGAGCACCTGCTTCTGGCCCTGCTGCGCCAGCCGGGCGGCGTGGTGCCGATGATCGTGCAGGGGCTCGGATTGCAGACCAGCACGTTGGCCCAGCAGCTAGAGGGCGAGCTGGACCGCAAGCCAAAGGTCTATGGCGGGACGGCCCAGGTTGGGCTGTCGCGCGAGCTGCAGGCGGCGCTGGAGCAAGCCATCAAGATCGCCCGTGAAATGCGCGATGACTTTGTCTCGACCGAGCACGAGCTTCTGGCGCTGACCGAAGACCGGGCCGGCAATGTAGCCCGTCTGCTGAGCGCCCAGGGGCTAACCAGGGACGCCATCCTGCGGGCGCTTGCCGGTATCCGCGGCAGCCAGCGCGTGACCTCCGAGACACCCGAGGGCACCTACAAAGCTTTGGAAAAGTACGGTCGCGATCTGACCGAGCTGGCCCGGACTGGAAAGCTGGACCCGGTCATCGGCCGTGATGAAGAGATACGGCGTGTTATTCAGGTGCTCAGCCGCCGCACCAAGAACAACCCGGTGCTCATCGGCGAGCCGGGTACGGGCAAGACAGCCATTGTCGAGGGTCTGGCCCAGCGCATCGTCCGCGGGGACGTGCCCGAAGGACTCAAGAACAAGCGGCTGGTGCAGCTCGACCTGGCAGCGATGATCGCCGGTGCCAAGTTTCGCGGCGAGTTCGAGGAGCGACTGAAGGCTACCCTGAAAGAGATCACCGACGCCGAAGGGCGGATCGTCGCCTTTATCGACGAGCTGCACACCGTGGTCGGTGCCGGAGCTGCCCAGGGGGCGATGGACGCCAGCAACATGCTCAAGCCGATGCTGGCCCGCGGCGAGCTGCACTGTGTTGGGGCGACCACGCTGGACGAATACCGCCAGCACATCGAAAAGGATGCAGCTCTGGAGCGGCGCTTCCAGCCCGTACTGGTGGACGAGCCGACCGTAGAGGAGACGATCAGCATTCTGCGCGGGCTGAAGGAACGGTACGAAGTGCACCACGGCGTGCGCATTCAGGACTCGGCAGTGATCGCCGCCGCCACCATGTCCGATCGCTACATCAGCGACCGGTTCCTGCCCGACAAGGCCATCGACCTGATCGATGAAGCGGCAAGTAGATTGCGCATGGAGATCGACTCCAAGCCGGCCGAGTTGGACGAGGTAGACCGGCGCATCATGCAGCTGGAGATCGAGCGGGAGGCACTGAAGAAGGAAAAGGACAAGGCCAGCAAGGAACGGTTGAAAAGGCTGGACAAAGAGCTGGCGGATCTGCAAGAGAGCAGCCGCGGCCTCACAGCACGCTGGGAGCAGGAAAAGGAAGCCATCGAAGGGCTGCGCGACACCAAGGAGCAGATCGAACAGGTGCGGCACAGGATCGAGGAGGCTCAGCGGCAGTATGACTACCGCCAGGCATCCGAATTGCAATATGGCGAGTTGGCCCGCCTGGAGCAATTGCAGACTGAACAGGAGGAACAACTCAAGGCCTTGCAGACCGGGCAGCAACTGCTCAAGGAAGAGGTGGGCAGTGAAGACGTGGCCGCTGTGGTCTCTACCTGGACCGGCATCCCCGTCAGCAAACTACTGGAGGGTGAGGTCGAGAAATTGCTCAAGATGGAAGAACGCCTGCACCTGCGGGTCGTGGGCCAGGATAGGGCCATCAGCGTGGTGTCGAACGCGGTGCGGCGCAGTCGAGCCGGGCTTCAGGATCCGAACCGGCCTATTGGCAGTTTTATCTTTCTCGGCCCAACCGGAGTCGGCAAGACCGAGCTGGCCCGCGCCCTGGCAGAATTCCTCTTTGACGACGAAAACGCCATGGTGCGCCTCGACATGAGCGAGTACCAGGAGCGGCATACCGTGTCGCGCCTCATTGGCGCACCTCCGGGCTATGTAGGCTACGAAGAGGGTGGGCAGCTCACCGAGGCAGTGCGGCGGCGGCCCTACAGCGTGGTCCTCTTTGACGAGATCGAAAAGGCCCATCCCGAGGTATTCAATGCTCTGCTGCAATTGCTGGATGATGGCCGGCTGACCGATGGTCACGGGCGCACGGTAGATTTCAAGAACACCGTGGTCATCATGACCTCCAACGTGGGAACCGAGTTCCTGGACGGCCGCGACGCCACCACCGACGAGCAACAGCGCGAGCTGGTGATGGCCGCCATGCGGCAGCAGTTCCGCCCAGAGTTCTTGAACCGCGTCGACGAGATCATCATCTTCCACGGCCTGACCAGAGAGCACCTGATGGAGATCGTGGCGATCCAGGTGCGCCGGCTGCAGCAACTACTGGGCAGTCGCCAGCTCGACATCGAACTAACCGACGCGGCGAAAGCCTACCTGGCTGACGAAGGGTTCGATCCGGCCTATGGCGCGCGTCCTCTGAAGCGCGTCATCCAACGCCAGGTGCAGGATCCGCTGGCGATGGGGCTTCTCCGAGGAGACTTTAGCGAGGGAGACCGGGTTCGGGTGGACGTCCAGGATGGTCGCCTCACCTTTGAACGGATCGCCGGGGTTGCTCAGGAGGCTTGAACCTGCGCCGCAGCTTTGCCAGAAAGCCAGAAGAAGGGTATAATAACGACAGCGCATCGCAGCTCTGCGAGCGCTGCAACGAAACGCCCAGAACAAGGGCAACGTAAAGAGAGCGACAGCCTGCCAAGAGGCAAGGCTTGAAAGAGAGTACTATACTATGGAGCGATTTGACCGGTTTACCGAGCGGGCGCAGGATGCAGCCATGAGGGCGTACGAACTCCTGCCTCGCTACGGCCATACCCAGGTGGACACTGAGCACCTGTTGCTGGCGCTCATCGAGCAGCCTGAAGGAGTGGTCCCCGAGATCCTCGCCCACCTGGGTGTGGAATTGGAGGCCATCCGCCAGCGATTGGACCAGGAACTGCGGAACAACGCCCGCAGCCAGATCTACGGCGGCGGTGTGGGCCAGGTCTATATCACGCCCAAGTTGAAACGGGTGATCGACCTCTCGAACGAAGAGGCGTCCAAACTGAAGGACGACTATATCTCGACTGAGCATCTCTTCCTTGCCATCGCCAGCGAGCAAAAGACAGCCGCGGCCCGCGCCCTGGCCGAATTCGGCGTGACACGCCAGCGCATCCTGGAGGCAGTCGAAGAGGTCCGCGGCGGTCAGAAGGCATCCAGTCCTCACGCCGAGACCCGATACCGCACACTGGAGAAATTCAGCCGCGACCTGACACAACTCGCCCGGGAGGGCAAGCTCGATCCGGTCATCGGGCGCGACAGCGAGATCCTGCGTGTCATCCAGGTTCTTTGCCGCCGGACCAAGAACAACCCGGTCCTCATCGGCAGCGCAGGCGTTGGCAAGACCGCCATCGCCGAGGGGCTTGCGCGCAAGATCGCCGAAGACGACGTGCCCGAACTCCTCAGTGGCAAGCAGGTAGTGCAGCTCGACCTGGGCGCCATGGTTGCCGGGACAAGGTTCCGGGGAGAATTCGAAGAACGACTAAAGGGCGCGATGGAAGAGATCCAGGGCGCCGAGGGCAGGGTGATCCTGTTCATCGACGAGATCCACAGCGTCGTCGGGGCAGGGGGCGCTATGGGCGCGCTCGACGCGTCGAGCATGATGAAGCCCGCCCTGGCCCGTGGCGAGTTGCGCTGCATCGGCGCCTCGACGCCCGATGAGTACCGTCGCTATATCGAAAAGGACGCCGCCCTCGAGCGCCGGTTCGCGCCCGTGTGGGTCGAGGAACCGTCTGTAGACGAAACGATCGAGATGCTCAGAGGCCTCAGGGACCGGTATGAGGCGCATCACGGCGTGCGCTTTACCGAGGAGGCGCTGGTCTCCGCTGCCCGGCTGTCGCACCGCTATGTCACCGACCGCCATCTGCCTGACAAGGCTGTGGACCTGATCGACGAGGCTGCCAGCAAGCTGCGGGTGGCCATCTACTCCATGCCGCCCGATCTGAAAGAGATGAAGGCGCGACTGCAGAAAATGGCCACGGAGGAAGAAGCGGCCTGGGCGAACCGCGATTACGAGCGGGCGGCCCAATACAAGACCGAACGGCTCGCACTGGAAAAAGAGTTCGCCGAGAAACGCGAGGAGTGGCGCCAGGAGACCGGCCTGGACGAAACAGTGTCAGCCGAGGACATCGCCGAAGTCGTGGGCACCTGGACCGGCATTCCGGTGACCAATCTCTTGCAGTCCGAGGCCGAGCGGCTGCTCGGCATGGAAGAGCATCTGCACGACAGGATCGTCGGCCAGGACGAGGCCATCAACGCCATCGCCGATGCAATCCGCCGCGCCCGAAGCGGCCTCAAGGACCCGCGCCGCCCCATCGGTAGCTTTATCTTTCTCGGCAGCTCGGGCGTCGGCAAGACAGAGCTGGCCAAGGCCCTGGCTATGTTCATGTTCGACGATGAAGATGCTATGGTCCGCATCGACATGAGCGAGTACCGGGAGCAGCACACGGTGAGCCGCCTGTTCGGCGCTCCTCCAGGCTACGTGGGCTACGAGGAGGGAGGGCAGCTTACCGAGGCGATCCGCCGCCGCCCTTACCAGATGGTCCTCTTTGACGAGATCGAAAAGGCCCATCCCGATGTGTGGAATGCCCTGCTGCAGATCCTCGAGGATGGACGGCTAACCGACGGGCAGGGGCGCATCGTCGATTTCCGCAACACGATCATCATCATGACCTCCAACATCGGCACCGAGTATGCCAAGCAGGGCGGCACCTTGGGCTTTGTTCGCTCCTCCGATGGCGACGACGAGACACGGGAGAGCAAGAAAAAGATCGAGGAGGGACTACGAAAGACCTTCCGGCCCGAATTCCTGAACCGCATCGATGAGGTCATCATCTTCCACACCCTGACGCTCGAACACATGGTGCAGATCGTCGACCTGCAGATGAAAGAGATCCGTGAACGACTGGAGGAACGGGGTATCGCCGTGGAGCTCACGGCTGCTGCCCGCGAATGGCTGGCCCAGAAGGGCTACGATGCCGCCTTTGGTGCGCGGCCCTTGAGGCGTACCCTGCAGCGCTATCTGGAGAGCCCGCTCTCCAGGCGCATCTTACAGGGCGAGTTTGAGGCTGGGGATCGGGTCCAGGCCGACGTGGGCAAAGACGACGACCTTACGTTCGAAAAGCACGGTCAGAGCCCGGACGAAGCAGCCATACCCGTCAGACAGACCGAGGCAGTAGAGGTCTAGTCCCGGAACCCACCACGAAAACGACCCTCCGCTTTCCGCAATTGTGGAAAGCGGAGGGCTTTTATTAGTTGGATAGTCTTCCGTGCGAAATGCAGACCAGGGGAGTTTCCGATGCTACAGGCGGACCACAGTCCGCCCTCTATGACTCGGCGGACGTCCCGAGTACCCTCGGGCGTGATCCGCCGCGAGCTTGGACAGCAAGTGGGACGCCGCCTGGATTTCGCGCCAGATACGACACAGCCTGGACTACTTGTCCCTGCCTGGATCGAAAAGCACCGCGCCGAGCCGTTCCTCGTGGCAGTGCCCACACCCAACCCTTGGCTCGGGGACGTCGACCAGGTACTTGGTGCAGACCGCGCTTACTTCTACCCTGCGCGACAGACCCAGGAGGCCTTTCTTCACCGTCCCCTCCAGGGCCAGGTTGGGACAGGCGTTCGCCCGCAGGATGCCGGGCACAGGGCAGCCCTTGCACAGCGCGGGTCGCCACGGCTCCGACGCGCGGTTCTGCTCAATGAGCCGGCACTCCTCGCGCTCCCGCCCCCGGAAATAGTCAGCGTAGTAGTAGCGGCACTCCTGACCCGCCGGTGTGATCACAGCGCCACGTCTCCTAGCGATGCACGACGACGAGGGTACCCTTGGGCGCCCACTGGTAGAGCCATTTGGCCTCCGCAGTCTTCATATTCACGCAACCATGGCTCATCGGCGTGCCAAAGTTGCTATGCCAATAGGTGCCGTGGATGGCATAACCGCGGTAGAAAAACATGGTCCAGGGCACGTTGGGCAAGCTATAGCCCGGGCCGCTCATGTGCGTGGCGCGATACTTGGCATAGATCCTGAACCTCCCCACCACCGTTGGATAGGTTCGGGTACCGGTCGACACGACGGCTGTGAGCACCGTGGTCTGCCCCACGTGAGCGTAGAGCCGCTGCTGCGAAAGATCTATCTCGATCCACTTGCCCGACTCGCTCTTGTCCTCCGGAACCTTGGTCGGCGTCGGCGTGGGCGTGAACGTCGGCGTAGGAGTAGGCGTCGGCGTGGGAGTATGGGTCGGAGTTGGTGTTGGTGTTGGAGTGAAGGTCGGCGTCGGGGTGGGGGTCGGTGTAAAGGTCGGCGTTGGGGTTGGGGTGTCGGTGGGCATCAGCGCCGCCACGACCATGCGCGGCGCATCGGTCCAGAGCACCACCGCCACGAGGAGCGCCAGTAACAACGCACCCAGAATCGGCCATGCCTTGGACCAGGACGACCGCGATCCCGGAGCCTCGGCCACCAACGGGCTAGGTATCGGCGCGCGCGTGGGGCTCTGCGCCTCGCGCTGACCCGGACGGTACAGCGGCAGGTTCGCCGCTGTGCGCCGCACGGACCTCAGTGCCCGCTTCGCCCGCTCGTTTCCCGGGTCGAGTTCCAGCACCCGCGCCAGATGAGCCATGGCCTCCCGGGGATCATCCGACATGCCCGCGCTCCACAGCCAGGCATCAACATGCGCCGGATCGCTCTCCAGCACCGCCGAGAAGTACCGGCGCGCGCGGGCCTTTTGTCCAGCCCGGGCGGCATCCATACCCCGCCGCATCAGCACTGCGATCTGTTCCTCGTGCCCTGCTCCTGTACCCCGTTCCTGCGCCAACGCTCCGCGTCCTCCTCGGCTAGCTAGCCAGATCCCTGCAGGTTCTGCCGCGAACAACCAACCATGAGCTGAATCCGCCTGCTCTCACCTGGCAGGGACATAGAACCCCTGAATTATACCCGGAAAGCTTGAATGGTGCAAAACAGATAGCCCGTGCCAAAAACCGCCAGACACGGTTGGTGGACCTAGATCCGGGATCAACCCAGAGTCTATGGAACTGGTCCCCTAGTCTACACCGCA
>JBFFCR010000188.1:0-7488 GCA_041559855.1 Anaerolineae bacterium
ACAGGGTGCGCGTCCGCATCGCGCCCAGCCCAACTGGATATTTTCACATTGGTTCAGCGCGTACGGCTCTGTTCAACTGGCTCTTTGCCCGCCGCCACGGCGGCCAGTTCATCGTCCGCGTGGAGGACACCGACCGCACACGCTATAACGCTGAAGCTGTGCCCGACATGGTCGCCAGCCTGCGTTGGTTGGGACTGGATTGGGATGAGGGTCCCGAGGTTGGCGGCGACTATGGACCCTATTGCCAGTCCGAGCGGCTAGAGCTCTATCACCGCTACGCCGAGCAACTGGTAAGTGAGGGACACGCCTACTACTGCTACTGCTCGCCCCAGCGATTGGCGAGTTTGCGCGAGGGTCAGCTCGAGCAGAAGGACGACGTAGGCTATGACCGTCATTGCCGCTACCTCACCTCCGCCCAGCATGCCGAGTACAGGGCACAGGGTATCACGCCCGTTGTCCGGCTCAAAGTGCCCCTGGAAGGCCAGACCAGATTTCATGATGTAGTGTACGGAACCATAGCTGTGGAGAACGAGACTCTGGACGATCTCGTGCTGCTCAAGAGCGACGGCTTTCCTACGTACCATCTGGCCGTCGTGGTGGACGATCACTCGATGGAGATCAGCCACATCATGCGCGGAGATGAGTGGCTCCCGACGACCCCAAAACGTATCATGCTGTACGACGCTTTCGGCTGGGAGCCGCCGGTCTATGCCCACCTACCCTTGATCCTGGCGCCAACGGGCAAGGGCAAACTGAGCAAGCGTCACGGTGGCGTCGACGTACGCTACTTCCGGGAGCAAGGCTACCTGCCCGAGGCAATGGTCAACTACCTGGCCCGCGTCGGCTGGAGTTATGATGACAAGACAGAGATCTTTACAAGGAATGAACTGATCCACTACTTTGACCTCTCCGGCATCAACAACTCACCCGCCCGCTTTTCCTATGAACGCCTGGAATCGATGAATGCCTATTACATCCGCCAACTGGAGACAGGCGACCTGTCTCGCAGACTAGTACCATTCCTGCGACAGGCGGGCTTTACAGTCGAGGCGGCCGACCTGGTCCCTCTAGTCCCACTAATCCAGGAGCGTCTCAAGACGCTGAAGGAAGCGCCCGACTGGATCGATTTCGTCTTCCAAGACCGTGTTGATCTAGATGCAAACCAGCTTGTGGGCAAAAAGATGACGGCGGACGCGTCGCGTGATGCGCTGCGGCAGGTGCGTGACAGCCTTTCTCACTTGTCGGACTTTGAGGTTGGCCCCATCGAAGGCGCGCTGCGTGCCCTCGCGGACCAACTGGGTGTGAAGCTGGGGCCGATGCTGGGCATTGTACGCGTCGCCGTCACCGGCAAGACAGTCGCTCCACCGCTGTTTGAGACACTGGCTATCCTGGGCCGCGAGCGTGTCTTGGCCCGCATCGACCGCGGGCTGGAGATCCTATCCGCCTTGGCTGACGAATAGACTGAAAGCGGGGGTTCCCGCAGAGAGAAAGGAAGGAAAGAGCATGACCGTGCCTGAAGCTCAAGGCGACTTCATCCGCGAAGCGATCGCAGAGGACCTGGCAAGCGGACGATACGACCGCGTGCACACCCGGTTCCCGCCAGAGCCCAATGGTTACCTGCATATCGGGCATGCCAAGGCGTTCAACATCGACTTTGGCATCGCCGAGGACTTTGGCGGTCTCTACAACCTGAGATTCGACGACACCAACCCGGTCAAGGAGGAGGTCGAGTATGTGGAATCGATCAAAGAGGATATCCGCTGGCTCGGCTACGACTGGGAGGACCGGGAGTATTATGCCTCAGACTACTTCGGCCAGCTCTACGAATGGGCTGTGCAGCTGATCAAGGATGGCAAGGCCTACGTGGACAGCCTCAGCCCCGACGAGATCAAAGAGTACCGGGGCGGCTTTGGCGAGCCTGGCAAGAACAGCCCCTACCGCGATCGTTCAGTGGAGGAGAACCTCGACCTCTTTGAACGCATGCGGGCCGGCGAATTCGAGGAAGGCGCACATGTCCTGCGAGCCAAGATCGACATGAGTTCCGGCAACATGAACATGCGCGACCCGGTCATGTACCGCATCCTGCATGCGACCCACCACCGTACAGGCGACGACTGGTGCATCTATCCGATGTACGACTATGCCCACGGGCAGTCCGATTCCATTGAAGGCATCACCCACTCCCTGTGCGATCTGTTCTACGAGGACCATCGCCCCCTCTACGACTGGTTCCTGGATCAACTGGGCATCTACCATCCGCGCCAGATCGAGTTCGGGCGCTTTAACCTCAGCTACACCGTCCTCAGCAAGCGGTTCCTGCTTCGGCTGGTGGAGGGAGGATACGTGAACGGATGGGACGACCCGCGGATGCCGACCCTTGCCGGGCTGCGGCGGCGGGGGTACACGCCACAGGCCATTCGCGCCTTCCTGGATCGCACCGGCATCGCCAAGAATGACAGCATTGCCGACTATGCCTTGCTGGAACACTGCTTGCGCGAGGACCTGAACTTGCGTGCGCCGCGGGTGATGGCCGTGCTGAAGCCGCTGCGCGTGGTGATCACCAACTACCCCGAGGATCAAGTCGAGGAGATGGAGGCGGACAACAATCCCGAGGATGAAAGCATGGGCACGCGAATGGTTCCTTTCTCTCGCGTGCTTTATGTCGAGCAAGACGACTTCCGAGAGGATGCGCCGAAGAAATGGTTCCGCCTGGCGCCCGGGCGCGAGGTACGGCTGAAACACGGCTACTATATCACCTGCCAGGAGGCCGTAAAGGACGACAATGGAGACGTGGTGGAATTGCGTTGCACCTACGACCCTGAATCGCGAGGTGGCTCGACGCCAGACAATCGCCGCGTCCGAGGGACCCTGCATTGGGTCTCGGCTGCCCACGCCTTGGATGCCCATGTCCGTCTATACGACCACCTGTTCAGCAAACAGGATCCCGCTGATGTGGAGGGGGGTAACTTCGAGGACAACCTGACCCCGAACTCACTGGAGACCCTGATCTCGTGCAAGGTAGAGCCGGGGCTAGCCGGCGCCGAACCTGGTACTCACTATCAGTTCCTGCGCCTCGGGTACTTTTGCGTCGATCCCGACTCCACAGGCGAACTGCTCGTCTTTAACCGTACAACCACTCTGCGCGATACGTGGGCCCGCATCGAGAAGGCGCAAGCAGGCGGGCAAGACTGACGGGTTGATTTGCCTGCGAGTCGGTTCTATGCTAGAATACCGCCGTCGCTGGGGGATCGTCTAACGGTAGGACCGGCGACTCTGGATCGTCTAGTCGGGGTTCGAATCCCTGTCCCCCAGTCACGCGAAACGCCCACCTGAGAGGGTGGGCGTTCGGCATGTTTGGCGAGCGTCAAGCGACTCTCGCCGCTAGCTCCCTCATTCAGAGCGCCGCCAGCGAACCAACAACACTGCGCCAATGAGGATCAGAATTAGCCCTAATCCAACCCACAGGCAAGAGCTGCCCAGGTCCGAGCTAGTGGACGACGCGCGTAACGCTTCAGTTGCCTGCACCCGCCCCGACTCCGCGTCAGACGGCAAAGGTGAGGCCGTGCTCTCCCAGAGTGGAACCTGCGTCGCCGCCATGCCAGTTGCCCCGGCGCCTGTCGGGCTGATCATCAACGACGGCGTATCGGTAGCCGGGCGCAGTGCGGATGTGGCCGTCGTCGACGGAGATGCTGCTGAAGGTGTCGCCGACGGAGAAGCACTGGGCAAGCTCGTAGCAGTGACAGAGGCCGTCGCCAATGTGCCCGTCGGCGTCGGCGACGGTGTCGCAGAAGGGATCTCTGTAGGCAGAGGGGTCGGAGATGGTGACGTTGGCCAGGTGGACGTCGGCGTGCTCGTTCCACCCGTGGGGGTGACGGTGGGTATAGTCTGGTTGAGCCGGGCAGCGTGGGCCTGGTCTCCTGGAGCGGCTCCCCAGGTTGCTAGCCGGAGGGCAAGCACAGCCAGCACCGCCACGATCAGAACCCTGCGGTCTAAATCTGTCCGGCTCATGACTCCCCCCCCGTCAAAAATCGATGGCCTCGCCACGAACGCACGGCCCACACGACAGAGACAGCCGCTGCCAGAGCCCAGCTCCCCCTTTGCCACCAAGGGTCGCTGACCAGCAGCAGCCCGACGCAGAACAGGCTGCTACCGGACGCAAGCGCTGCGCGGAGCCCCGGGTGCTGCATCCTGCGGAAAACGGACTCGGCGTCCACATTGGCCTGGTAGCGGGCCATGCTCAGGACAGCCAAGCACAGGGCCAACCCCAGCACCCACAGCGCAGCACCAGCCAGTTCCAGCCAGTCAATCATATACAGTAGTTCAACCTCTCGCTTTGCAGATCACAGAAACCATCGCTCGCACGATGGGCAACAGCACACATGCTGCCGAAGGGCAGCCTACTGCCAGCTCGCTACATAGGCAGCGAATGCCTCGCCCAACGATGTGACATGTCCCGTGACCGGGTCGAATAGATTACCGGTAGCATATATGCGGTCGGCGACGCTGTACCATGCCCACCGCTGAACCAGCCGGTTGTTGTCGGGTGGGTAGCCCACTCCCTCGTCGGTGGCTGTCATCAAAAAGTCAGAGGCTACCATCATGAACGCCTGCACCCGTTCGGCTGGAAAACCATACTCCTCCGGCATCAAGACGCTGAACTCGGTCACAATCAGAGGCCTGTTGCGCTGATCGTGCTCAGCCATCCAGCGACGGAACGTTAACACTTGCTCCTTCAGAATCTCGACGTTTCCGTTGTCCTCGATCTCGTACAATATCCCTTCGTCATCAGGCAGTCCCGGCGGGATATCCACGCCCCAAGTGTCCCGCTCCTCGCGGAGTATCGCTAGGTGGATATTCCAGACATCCACAGGCATCGGCCCGCCGTAGTCTCTGGCATAGACAGCCAGCACCTCCTCAAGGTAGCGCAACCGCAGCGGCGTCACCTGCGAAACCCCGCCGATCGCTACTCGACTGGAGGGATCACCTGCTTTTACCGCCACGTACACATCGTGGTATATGCGGGCATACTCCTCCGGTGTCGCGTTCATTTGCCAGATAACGTCCGGCTCGTTGCCTACCAGCCACAGCAAGCCAGGATTGCGAGTGGCGATCTCGCGCAACGAGGCAGTGTCAGAAGCGTCTACCCCGCCGGTGACACCCACCAACTGGGCGCACTCCATCCCTGCGGCAGGTATGGGGTCCTCGCCCCGCTGGCAGGAAATGTGCCATCCCGCACCGAGGAGCGCCACATCATAGCGATCGATGTCCCTCATGGGAGCCACAATCCCGATCCGCTGCCGCGCAGTGTAGAGACCCGCGGGCAGTTCGCGACCCTCCTCCACCTCCGGCACCGGCAGCGTCCAGGAACCGCTCCCCGCGCTCCCGGGCGCTGCTGCCGTGGGGATCAGCCTCTCCACTGGAACGTCGGTGTGCGCGCCGCCACCGGCGAACAGGCCCAACCCGTGGGCCACGGCTACCAGCCCCGCACCCACGAGCAACAGGGCAAGCGCGATCCGCAGGGCACGAATCCGGGCACTTCCATGTGGCATCTCAATCCCCCGTCACGCCAGGCGTAAAACTTATGTCGATTTCACGATCGGTCGCTAGAGAGAGAGCAAAGGCTACCACATCCCCGGTGACCTCTGCCGGATCTGGGCTGGCGGAGACGATCCGCGCCCCTGGCGGCAGCGTCAGCATAACGCGCAGGGGGATAGCCCCCGTGCCCGACTGCTTTTGCGCCAGCAGGTGATAGCGCCAGATCTCGCCTTCGCGCACCACGATGCCTGGCGCAAGCCGCCAGGCCAGGCGCACCTCCCTCTCCTCGCCGGGGGGAAGGACGAAAAAGAGCCCATACGGTATCTTTCCCTTCTCCACCGGGCCAGCGTCCGGGCCTGCATCGCCCAGCGAGGCGAAGCGAAAGCGACTGAGCAGGCTGCCCGTCGGAACCGGTTCCCGCTCGGCAGACTCCAGCTGCGCCTCTTCCCGCGTATAGACCCGTACATAGTTCCAGAAGCAGCCATGCATCCGCTGCTCGTAGGAGGGCACCGACTCGAGCTCCTGGGTACAACTCTCCACCGTGCGCTGGCTCTCATTGCGATAGACCACTGTCACCTCAGCCCGCGCGTCCTTCGGATCGCTCAGGTTCACCCGATAGGCGATCTCGCGCGGCACGTTTGGGTCCACCTTGTTGAACCCCACGTTGGCATCCACCACCTGCAAATAGTCCCCAGCCACATTGAGGATGCCCCCGTCCCACGCCTGCGCGACCAGCAGTTCCGCCGCTCCCGCGTCGTGCAGATATACCAGTATGTGTCGCTCCTGCAATGCCTGCCACACCGACTGAGCAAGCCGGCTGAGATCCACCGTCTCTGGCTGGTCCTGAACTTTGTGCAGCATCGCCCCGGACAGCTCGGACATAAAGTCCTTGCGGCGCGTCACCCACTCACCCCATCCTTCACCAAGGGTAAGTCCTGCCTGCGGCTCTGCCCAGGCCTCGCGCACAAAGGTCAGCACGTTGCTGGCATTGACTGGCTCGTCCCTCGATGCCACTTCTAGTGGTGCGAGCGCCCCAACCAGCCACTGTAGCGCTTGCTGATCAACAGCGATGACGCCGTCTACGGCAATCCCTTGGTCGCGCCGCAGGATGTCCTCAGCCACCTGCGCCGCAATGGGAAAGTCCGGTGACCAGTTCGCGTCACGAAAGAGCCATATCTCTGCCCACAGCACGCGGAACATCGAGTCCGGAGGCGTCTCGTGGGGCACCTGTAAATCGTCCACGACCCAGCTATCGTGGAACCTCAGTTCGGAAACCCGCCCCGCGTCCACGGTGATCAACCCCAGCCCAGAGATCCAGCCGCCTGTGGGCCGTCGCTCGTCGTCGTTCTGAGCCAGAATAAGATAGGTGCGCGGTCCCCGTGCCCCTAGCACCTCGGGAGCCAGTTGGGCCGCTCGCACACCCGACTGCAGGAGCGGAAGGTAACGCCCCGTGAGGTCCAGCAGTTGCCCTACCTGCGGCAAGAGCTGGTCCCTGTCCAGTCCCCGGTAAAGCTCCCACGCGCGGTCCAGCTCTATCTGGGCGGACGCCAGTGCTGGCTGCGCCGACTGTAGCACCGAGACAACAGCGGGCAAGTCCAAGCCTGTTTCCTCGCTGTCCATGCTCCCTGCGTCTCGTCTGTCCATCTCCGCGAGCAGCGGCGAAAGCCCGTCTGTGAGCAGCGCCCCGGCATCCACCAAAGCCTGGGCCATCTCCAAGAGGTCGGGAGCGGCGGCGATATCATCGCCCACCTGCGGCAACCAACCAAGCAAGGGAGCCAGCGCCACGAATTCCCGGGTCTCGGCCCGCAGGCAGGCCAAATCACCCCGCAAGCCACGAAGCTCAACGCCCATGTCCGCCAGATCCAGATCTGACGCCTGCAGAGAGCCAGCAGAAGCCAGTGCCCGCAGGCTGTCCAGGCGCGACATGGCGGAATCTAGACAGTGATCGATGCG
>JBFFCR010000189.1:0-7469 GCA_041559855.1 Anaerolineae bacterium
GATCGAGGCTGGACTGGCGCTGCCCAAGGACGCAGTGATCAAGCTGTCCAAGTAGCGCACCGAACTGGGTCAACCGTGGGCGAACTATGGCGCGCGACGGGGCATCACCGAGGCATCGCTGAGCAAGGAGCATGCGAGCAGTCGTGTTCGAGCAACCATTGACATCTGCCAGTGCTTCTGATACAATCAAGCAGACTGAACAGAGGAGTGCAGACTGCATTGCCGCTTGTTCGAAAATCAGAACGCATCTCAAGCGATTAGCTCTGACCAAGTCATGATCGGCGCCAAGCAGAACGGCAATCGTCTCCGCCCTTGGTCCATGCCTCAGCGATTGCGGTCGCCGGCACTGATCATTCAGCAGCGACTCTGGAGGGACCTGTGACTGACCCCGGAACCGAAAACGTGAGATGTGGGCAGTGCGGATCTGTATTGACTGTCCAACACGGTTCGCAGTTTGTCACCTGCGAGTTCTGTGGAACGACGAGCTTTGTGGACAAGGCCCGCGCCGTCTTTCACTATGCCTTGCGGGTGACAGTAGACAAAGAGGAAGCTCTGCCTGCACTGCGGCGTTGGATGGCAGGCGACGAGACGGTAAAGAACCTGGACAGCAAGGCCAAGATTGATGAGCCGGCCTTTGAGTTCTTTCCTATGTGGATGGTCAAGGCACGAACAGGAGAACAAGAGCAGGTTTACCTGAAACCTGCGGCAGCCCTCTCGGTGAGCGAACTGGGGCGCCTCACTGTGCCCGCTGCAGACCTGCAACCGTACGACTCCGGACTCGATGAAAGCGCTGTCCCCCCTTCCGTATCGTATGAGGCAATGCAGCAGTGGCTGGTTGCCGACCAGAATATCGAGCCAGAGGACATGCGCGAGGTTTCGCTGATCCATGTGCCGATTTATACTTTCAAGTACGAGTTTTCTGGCCGCCGGTACACGGCCATCGTTGACGCTGCAGCCGGTGAGGTCTTTGCCAATATCTATCCCTCCAAGTGGGAGGCCCCCTACCGAACAGTGGGGACGATTGCCTTTGCGGTTTACTTTTTCGCGGCGTTGATACCCCTGGCCGGTTCGCTGTTGGGCGAAGGCTCAGGTCTGGCACTCGGCTTGGGCGTATACAGTCTTGTCGCCATTGTGCTGGCAGTCCCCATTCTGATCGCAGCCATGGTGATCTCGGCCAAGATCTAAGGAGGTAGTCGAACGTGGCGAAGGAGCACACACAGGGCTTGAACTGCCCCAGTTGCGGCGGCCTTGTTCCGGTAGCCGAAGGGTTACGGATCGTACAGTGTCCTTTCTGTGACCAGCGATCTCTGGTGAAGGGGGAGCAGGGTGTGCGCCGCTGGCAGGTATCCCGGGAAATCGGCCGCGAGGCAGCCATGGAAAGCGCCAAGGGATTCTTTTCCGGCTTTGACAAGGCGCGCGACCTGAAGAAAAGTGCACGCATCCGTGACGTCTTTGGAGTCTATCTGCCCTACTGGCGTGTGTCGAGTTTCGTATCCGGCTGGATCTTTGGCCGGGTCAAGTCGGGCAACGACAGGACAAAGCCGGTTGAAATCGCGATTGCGGAGCAAATGCACTGGAACGACGCAGCGGTGGACGTGTCCGAGTTTGGCGTGCACCGTGTGTCGATCGATGAAAGAAAACTGGAGCCTGTCGACGCAGACTGGCTGTACAGTGCAGCCATGGTGTTTGAGCCGACCGAATCGCGGACGGAGGCGCTGGCTGAGGCCGAAAAGCACTTTCGTCAACGCTGCCAACGCAAGAGAAGACTGAAGGCCAAGTACTTTGAAAAGCTCCACCTGCTGCGCACTCAACTGTCGCTGGTTTACTATCCCCTCTGGGTCGTCAGGTACAACTATCGCAACCGCAACTACCAGGTCGTGGTGGACGGCGTGGACGGGCAGATACTGTACGGCATAGCGCCGGGTAACATTCTGTTTCGCGCCGCCGCTCTGGTCGTCGGCATGGCTCTGGGCAACTTGATCCTGGTCAACGGCACCGTGCTAGCCCTCTCGATGCTGTCTGATGCGGATGATGGGCTGGAAATCTTGGCAGTGCCCGTCATTCTTGGGATAGGTCTGGTCGTAGCCGGCTATCGCGCCTTCCGGCACGGCGAGCAGGTGGAAAAGACCCAAAAGGGCGCAAAGAAAGCGGCGCTCACCACGGAACGTGGCGCTGCTGAGCAGCTTTTGGAGTTGCTCCGATGAAACTGCTACCTCTGCGTTGTCCCGAGTGTACCCATTCTCTCAAGCCGGAGAACGACCATATCGTCGTTGGCTGTGAGTTCTGCCACACGGCCATTCAGATCGGGGACGAGGGCATAACCCCGGTGCCGGTGCGCTATGCGCGCCCCAGGCGTGGAACCAAGGTGACACAGTGGCTGCCCTTCTGGGTGTATCACGGCCGGGTACAGGTCAGCAAGCGGCTAGTTGCTTCTGGCAGGAGGTTGTCGCAGGAAGAGATGGAGCGCCTGTGGGAGGAGCCGCGTCACTTCTATGTGCCTGCATGGGAACTGCCCCTTAGGACGGTCCAGGCAACCGGCAGTGAAATGATTCAGCGCCAGCCAGCCTACCTGGCCATTGCCCAGCCGGCGGACGGCCATCTGACTCCCGTTACTCTGACGACGGAGGACGCGCTCAAGATGCTGGATCTCATCATCCTGGCTATCGAAGCGCAGCGCCGCGACATGCTAGAGCGCCTTGAATACCACCTGGAGGTGGGCGAAGCGGTGTTGTGGGCACTGCCGGCCGACGATGGTGGGATTGTGGCTCTGGAGGAATAGCTCAACCCTGATCTGTGGGGCAAGGACCCGCGTCTTATCAATCTCTCCGTATCGCCGTTGTAGCAGGTATGTGCTGCCACGTCACATGCCCCGAGGCTTTGCGGTCACCACGGGCAAAGTCAACGCTCAGATCCCCCACCGCGGCCTGGAGGAGTCGCACCGACCGAATCAGTGCCCGGGCAGTCCGCCGCAGGCCGGTGCAGATCATGGCACGGAAGCCGGTCTTGTGCAGAGGTATTGCTTGTGATATAATCGGCAGAGTTTCGCCAGACATTAGATGAAACGAGGGGAGGGAGAGATGCCATCGACTGTGATTATCACCGATACCGATGCGAGCTTGCCTGCTGAGGTAGCCGCCCGTCACGGCATCAAGCTTGTGCCGATCATGATTCACTTCAGCGACGAGTCGCTCAAGAGCGACGTAGAGATCGATGATGCCGGGCTGTTCGCCAGGATAGATCGTGAGGGCAAGCTGCCGACCACGTCGGCCCCTGCGCCCGGGCAGTTCGCAGAGGCCTACGAGGAAGCGCTGTCTGAGGGAGCGGAAAAGATCGTCTGCTTTTGCGTGAGCGGCGAGGTAAGCGCGACCTATGGTGCAGCGGTCGTCGCCCGCGACATGTTCCCCGACCGTGACATCTCGGTGGTGGACTCGCGGACCCTGGCCCTGGCCCAGGGGTTCATGGCCCTGGCAGCGGCAGAGGCCGCCGAGGCGGGGGCCTCTGTTGAGGAGATCATCGCACACGCGACGGACGTGGGCGAGCGGTCAGAGCTCTACGCCTGCCTCTCAACCCTCAAGTACCTGGCCATGAGCGGCCGCGTCGGCCATCTGGCTGCCGGTATGGCTACGATCCTGAACGTGAAGCCGATCCTGACCATCCAGGACGGCAAACTGGATCTGCTGGAGCGGGTTCGCACCCGCAGGAACGCATGGGCGCGCGTTATCGAGCTCACCGAGGAAGCCCTGGGTGGGCGGAAGGTGGAGAGGATGGGCATCGTGCACGTAGCCGTTCCCGATCAGGCTCGCGAGTTCGAAGCCCAGTTGCGCGCCAGCCTGGACTGCCCGGACGAGATCCTCACAGCCGGCCTTTCACCCGGATTATCGGTGCACAGCGGAGCCGGGATGTTGGGCGTCATCACTGTCGCACAATAGTTGCTTGCGCAGGTCCCACAACACCTCATTGCTTGCCCGGCCCGAGCCTCACGCATTGAGAACAGCCGCTCGAGTTCAGGGACCGGCCGTGGAGAACTGCGGAGAAACAGTGGCAGCCGGGACGTTTGGTCTCCGGCTGCCAGTATGGTATAATCCACCCGCCAGCGCCGTTCGCTTTCCAGCTCGTTGACGACCAGATTTGAGTACGAGTAAGGGGAAATGGCAGAGTATCGGATCACCGAACACCCAATATTGCCTATCGAGCCACGGGGGACCGTGGCGTTTCTTTGGAGAGGGCAAAAGCTCCTGGCCGCGCAGGGCGAGACCATTGCTTCTGCCCTCTTTGCGAATGGCGTGCGCACCTTTGGGCATCACCCCAAGGACGACGCTCCCCAGGGCATCTTTTGCGCCAACGGCCAGTGCGCCCAATGCCTGGTGCTCGTGGACGGCAGGCCGGTCAAGGCTTGCGTCGAATTGGTCCAGCCGGGAATGCGGGTCGAGCCCGTGGATGGCCTGCCCCAGCTCCCGCCGTTGGCCCGGTCGCCTCGCATGGACCAGATTGAGGAGGTCGCCGTCCCGGTTCTGATTATCGGCGGTGGCCCTGCCGGGCTATCGGCCGCCATCGAGCTGGGCAGGTTGGGCATCGAGGTGTTGTTGGTTGATGACAAGCACCGCTTGGGCGGCAAGCTGGTATTGCAGACCCATCGTTTCTTCGGTTCGACCAACGCTGTCTACGCCGGAACCCGCGGCATAGACATCGCCGCCAAGCTGGAGGATCAGCTGCGCGGCTTTGACAGCGCCCGGATATGGCTCAACACGACCGCACTTGCCGTCTACAGCGACGGCAAAGTCGGCGTCGTGCGCGACGGCACGCGCTATGTCCTGATCACGCCTCAGGTCTTGCTCGTCGCGGCAGGCGCCCGGGAAAAGTCGCTGGCATTTGCTGGCAACACCCTGCCGGGCGTCTACGGTGCGGGCGCCTTTCAGACATTGGTGAACCGCGACCTGGTGCGCTGCGCTGAGAAGCTGTTCATCGTCGGTGGGGGAAACGTCGGCCTGATCGCCGGCTACCACGCCCTCCAGGCAGGCATGAGCGTTGTCGGCCTTGTCGAAGCCATGCCCGAATGCGGCGGCTACAAGGTCCACAAGGACAAGCTTGTGCGCATGGGCGTGCCGATCTTCACCTCGCACACCACTGTCAGCGCAAATGGACAGGATTCGGTTGAATCAGTCACCATCGCCCAGGTCGATGAGCGCTTCCGGCCCCTCCCCGGCACCGAGCGATCCTTCGCCTGCGACACGGTACTGATCGCCGTCGGGCTGGACCCGGTCGACGAATTCTATCACAAGGGCCGCGAGTTTGGGATGGCAGCGTTTGCCGCTGGTGACGCGGAAGAGATCGCCGAGGCATCAGCAGCAATGTTCTCCGGCAAGATCAAGGGCCTGGAGATTGCCCGGGCCCTGGGCCACGACGTCGGCGAGATCCCGCCCGACTGGTACCGCACTGCAGAGATCTTGAAATCGAGGCCTGGTGTCACCGTCGAGGAACAGCTACCAGAAGAGGAGGAGGGTGTCTTTCCGGTATTGCACTGCACGCAGGAGATACCGTGCAACCCCTGCACGGCCGTCTGCCCTAATGGGCTGATAGAGATCGATGAGACCGACATCCGCAAGCTGCCCGACTTTATCGGGGAGCAGGCGGACAAAGCCTGCATCGGCTGTGAAAAATGCGTCACCATCTGCCCTGGACTGGCCGTCACGCTGGTGGACTATCGCAAGGACCCAGAGCAAGCAGTGGTGACCATTGCCTACGAGTTCCTTCGGGAAAGCATCGAGGTAGGCGACCTGGTCACCGTCCTGGACGCGGAAGGCAATACCCTGGGCAACGTGGAGGTAGTCGGCGTGCGAGCGGTCAAGGCCTTTGATCGCACCATCGCCGTGAAGGTCCACGCCCCGCGCGAATACGCCAAACGGATTGCAGGCATCCTGATTCAAGAGCAGTCGGTCACGCGCCCCATGGATCACTACGTTGAGCGAATCGCCGACGATACTATCGTGTGTCGTTGCGAGCGTGTGACCGCAGCCGAGATCCGCGAACTGATCCGCCAGGGCTATCGCGACATCAACGAGATCAAGGCCGTGTCCAGGGCGGGTATGGGCGCTTGCGGCGCCAAGACCTGCACCGATCTCATCCACCGGCTCTTCCGCGATGAGGGCATCCCCGATGCAGAGGTGGTGGACCAACCCATCCGTCCCCTCTTTATCGAGGTGCCGTTGGGCGTCTTTGCCGGAGTGTCCGGCGACCGGGAGGCAGGGCATGGCTAGCAAGCACTATGACGCCATCGTAATCGGTGCGGGCAGCGTGGGCGCGCCTGCGGCCTTTTCCCTGGCCCAGGCTGGCGTGCATACCCTCGTGATCGACAGGTTGCCCAGTGTTGGCCAGGGCTCTAACAAGACCGCCATCGGCGGCATCCGGGCTACCCACTCCGACCCGGCCAAGATCCGCCTCTGCCTGCGCAGCATCGAGATCTTTGACACCTGGAAGGAACTGCACGGCGACGAGATCGAGTGGTACCGCGGCGGTTACTCCTTCGTTGCCTATCGGGAAGAGGAGGAAAGAACGCTAAAGGAACTGCTCGAGATCCAGCACTCATACGGCCTGAACATCGACTGGCTGGACAGCGAGGCGCTCCTCGAGGCGATCCCGGCCCTCAACCCGGAGGGCCTCATCGGCGGCACCCTTTCGCCGGACGATGGCAACGCATCGCCGCTGCTGGCCATCCATGCGTTTTACAGCCACGCGCAGAGACTGGGAGCCGAGTTCCGCTTTGGCGAGGAGGTGACTGGGATCCGGGTGGAGGGCGGGCGAGTGCGCTGTGTGCGCACCGACAAGGGCGAGTACGGCGCGGACGTGGTGATCAACGCCGCTGGACCCTGGGCCAAGCAGGTCGCCCAGCTCGCCGGGCTTGACGTGCCCGTCACACCCGACTCGCACGAGGCCGCTATCACCGAGGCCGTGTCCCGCTTCCTCGACCCGATGGTGGTAGACATCCGGCCCATGCCAGGCTCGGCCAACTATTACTTCTACCAGCACTATACCGGCCAGATCGTCTTTTGCATCACACCGAGCCCCAGCATCTGGGGATACGACACCCGTGAGACCAGTTCTTTCCTGCCGATGGTTGCCCGCCGCATGGTGGATGTGATGCCCCGGCTAAAGAATCTGCGCGTGCGCCGCACCTGGCGGGGCCTCTATCCGATGACACCTGATGGCTTTCCCATCGTTGGCTGGTCCAAGGAGGTGGAAGGGTACCTCTTGGCGGTGGGCATGTGTGGGCAGGGCTTTATGCTGGGCCCGGGCCTGGGGGAGTTGCTTGCCCGGCTAGTGCAACGCGACCTGCAGCCAGAGGACGATCAGGTGCTCGAGCGCCTATCACCCTACCGGCGCTTTGCCGAGGAAGAAAAGTTACAGTAGCTCACCCACCGAACAAGAGCCTGCCACAGATGGGGCATTCGTGCACGTCTTCGCCCCGCTCCACA
>JBFFCR010000190.1:0-7463 GCA_041559855.1 Anaerolineae bacterium
GATCGGGATGACGGTACTCAGCGCGATCATGGTGCTGATTGCGCTATATCTGGCACTGGCGGGCGCGCCGGACGCCAACCTTAGCAGTGAGACTGGCCGCTACGCGCAGCGGATCATCTACTTCCACATCGCCACAGCCTGGGTCGGTTTTCTCGCCTTCTTTGTGACCTTTGTTGGGGGTGTGGGCTACCTGCGCACACAGCGCCGTGTATGGGACATCGTCGCCCTCTCTTCAGCCGAAATCGGGACGGTCTTTATGTTGGGTGTGCTGGTCAGCGGGTCGATCTGGGCCAAGCCTGCCTGGAATGTGTGGTGGGTCTGGGACGAGCGCATGACGATCTCGCTGGTGCAGTTCCTGATCTATGTTGGGTACTTGATGTTGCGTGCCTCCGTGCAGGATCCTGCGCGACGGGCGCGGTTTGCCGCAGTGTACGGTATCGTCGCATTCGTCTCCGTACCTGTCAACTTCATCGCCATTCGCCTGTGGCGCACGCAGCACCCACTGATGTTTGCCAGCGAGGGAGGCGGCCTGGGACCGAACATGTACTTTGCCTTTTTCTTCTGTCTGGCGACGTTTACCATTTGGTATGCGACACTGATGTGGCACCGCATCCGGCTGGAGCGATTCCGCGACGATGTGGGGCAGTTGAAGCAAAAGCTGCTGGACTGAATCCGGCACACTGTACGTATGTTAGGAGGCTATGAGCATGTGGTATCTGGTTGCGGCATATGGAGTGTTTTGGGCAATCTCGTTCGGGCTGGTGTTCAGCATGATCCTGCGCCAGCGCAAGCTCGACGCTGAGCTTCAGGCGATACGCTTGTTGGTGGAGGATGAGCCGCGCTCAGAGTGGGACAAGTAGTCTCGCGGGCGGAGTGTTGCTCCGGACCCTGCCGGGGCGTCCCCACCCGGATCTCTTGATAGAGTGTAGTTTGCTATGGATGCCACTAATCTGACCCTGCCCGTTGCTTTCCTGGCTGGACTGCTGTCCTTCTTGTCGCCCTGCGTCTTGCCGCTGGTGCCGGCGTACATCGGCTACCTGGGCGGTACGGGAGCGCTGTCGGTTGAGGGGGCAGGCGGAAAACGCGAGACGGCGAGGACCGTTCTGCACGCACTGGCCTTTGTGGTGGGCTTTGGGCTGGTGTTTGTCTTGTTGGGTGCTTCGGCTACCTTGATCGGGCGTTTCCTGTTCGATTTCAGGGTCCTGTTGCAGCGCGCGGGTGCGGTTCTGTTGGTTGTCTTTGGCATGCGGCTGATGGCCACCGGTTGGGATTGGAAGCGCTGGTTCATTGCAGCGGTAGCGGCGGGCGCTGTCACGTTTGTGCTCAGCTCCGGCCTTCTTATGCAGGGCCGGATCGACCTCGGAGAGTACACCATCACGTGGCTGATGGAAGGCGTGATGGTGGGTCTGGTCGTGCTGGCGGGCGCCGACTGGAGCACGTTCAGGAGGGTGATCCTGGCGGTTGCTGCGGGCGTACTCAATTTCCTTGCCAGCTTTGACTTTCTCGTGCCCAACGCGGTGGCGAGCCTTCTAATCGTGCTGGCGGTAATCTTTCTCAACCGCGTCGACGTTTTTTATGCCGAGAGGAGAGTCGAGCTCAAGCAGGGCGGGCAGATAGGCTACCTGCGCTCGCTGTTGTTTGGCGTGGTTTTTGCGGCGGGTTGGACGCCGTGCCTTGGGCCGATCCTCGCCGGGATCCTGGTCGTGGCCAGCCAGCTCGATACGGTGGGGCAGGGCGTGCTGCTATTGTCGGCTTACACGCTCGGATTGGGCATCCCTTTTCTGTTGGTTGGTGTAGCCCTTGGTCCGCTGTCCCGGTGGCTGCGGCGCATGAACCGGTACCTTGGTATCGTTTCGATCGTGAGTGGGATCCTGTTGGTGGTGATGGGTCTGCTCATACTGACCGGGAGCTTGAGCTTCCTCTCCCAATACGGCAACTTTTTCGAGCTGGAGTTGTAGGGGGCGGCAGTGGGTAGGCGGGTGAGGGCTGCCGCTGCCGTGCGCCGCATGGCAGGTGTGCTGCTGCTGATTATGAGTGCTGCATCCTGTGCCGGAGGAGGCGATCCCGGCGACGTACCCGGGATCAACAAGGGGAGCGTCGCCGTCGACTTTCAGTTGACGGACCTGGACGGTCAGGAGGTCTCACTCAGTGCCTACCGGGGCAGCGTAGTCTTGATCAATTTCTGGGCTACCTGGTGCCCGCCCTGCCGGGCCGAGATACCTGACATTGAGGCAGCATACCAGGCGCGACGCGACGAAGGATTCGTAGCACTGGGCGTGAGTGTTGAGCAGGCGCCTGACCATGTGGCATCTTTTGTCGGAGCAATGGGGATGAGCTATCCGGTATTGCTCGATGAGACGGGGGCTGTTTCCAGGACGTACCGTGCCCAAGGCTTGCCGGTTTCGGTGTTCCTCGATCGAGAGGGCGTGATCCAGGTGCGGCATGTGGGCCAGTTGACCCGTGCAGACCTCGACGGATACCTGGCGGAGCTTTTACCGTGAGGGGGTGGGTTTGATGTCGGTACCACAGCCGCCGGGAACCGGGGGGCGACAGCCGGTTACAGGGCGGACCCGTGACTTTGTGATCTTTGCCGACAAGGCCATCTTCAAGCTGGCCAAGCATTGGCTTGCACTGGCGAACCTGTTGTGGGGGCTGTATGTGGGGCTGCCTTTGCTGGCGCCAGTGCTCATGGATGTGGGATGGACTGGTCCAGCGAAGGCGATCTACACGCTCTACCATCCGGCCTGTCACCAGCGGGTGGAGCGTTCCTATTTCTACGGTGGCCCTTCGGCGATCTATACGCTGGAAGAGCTGGAGGCCGCTGGTGTGGATACGAATCCGTTTGCTCGTGCCATCGGTAACGAGCAGGTGGGCTGGAAGGTGGCATTCTGCGAGCGCGATGTGGCGATCTATGGATCCATTGTACTCACTGGGTTGGCCTACGCGGTGCTGCGAAGGTTGATGGGGACCAGGCGGATGCCGCTGCGCGTGTTTGCCCTCTTTCTGGTGCCGATGGCGATCGACGGCACACTCCAGCTTTTTGGCGTATACGAGAGCAACTGGCTCGCGAGATCGTTCACGGGTGTCGTATTTGGGGTAGGAGCGGTGCTGTTCGCCTATCCGTACGTGGATGAGGCTTTCGCCGACGTCCGGAGAACGATCAACAACAAGCTGCACCTAGAGTAGAAAGCACGCGATGCCCCATAGCGTGCGCGAGGACGGGCATAACACCCAAGGGGGAGTGAGTGGACATAAAGGCAGCCTCGGATCGCGTTATCAGTAACATCTCATTGGTCATCGTCGGCAAGGAAGCGGTGATTGAGCTGTGTCTGGTGGCGTTGCTGTGCGAAGGGCATGTCCTACTGGAGGATGTACCCGGCATTGGCAAGACGACACTAGCCAAGGCTATCGCCCGCAGCATAGGCTGTAGCTTCCGGCGCATCCAGTTCACGCCAGATCTGCTGCCTAGTGACGTGACCGGCATCCTCTTCTTTAACCAGAGAACCCAGGACTTTGAGTTCCGGCCCGGACCGATCATGTCTCAGGTCGTGCTAGCCGATGAGATCAACAGGGCCACGCCGCGCACCCAGAGCGCTCTCCTCGAGGCGATGCAGGAGCGGCAGGTCACGGTGGATGTGGACACAATGGCCCTGCCCCGGCCTTTCCTCGTTCTGGCGACACAGAACCCGATAGAGCTAGAAGGCACCTTTCCCTTGCCAGAGGCCCAGATAGACCGATTCCTGATGCGAGTGGCACTGGGCTATCCCAGCAAAGAGGATGAGAACACGATTCTCCTGCGCTACGAGCGCGAGGATCCGCTGGATACACTCTCGCCGGTGATCCTGGCAGATGATCTGCTGGCCATGCAGGAGCAGATCCGGACAGTGCTGGTGGAAGAGTCGGTGCGCGAGTATGTCGTGGACGTCGCGCGCGCCACGCGCGAGCACGAGGCGGTGGAGCTGGGTGCCAGCCCCAGGGCCACGCTGGCCCTGTACCGCACAGCCCAGGCGCTTGCTGCCATCCGGGGCCGGGGTTTTGTCATCCCTGATGACGTAAAGCACCTGGCCCCGTCTGTCCTCACGCATCGCATCATCATCAGCCCGCAGACGCGCCTGCGCGGGCGACGGCCTGAAGAGGTCATGGCAGAGATCGTCGAGACGGTTCCTGTCCCGGTGGAGAGCTGATACCGGCTGCCGCGCTGGGTATTCGCATGTATAACAAGGCGTGGATCAATCTGGCACTCCTCCTGGTGCCCGCGGCGCTGATCTTTGACGTGCCGGCACTACTTGTGATCTCGGTCCTCCTGCTGACCACCGTTGTGCTTGGCCAGTGGTGGACCCGCAAGAGCTTGAGCCGAGTGACCTTTGAGCGGGTGATGGGCGAACGCCGTGCTTTCCCGGGCGAGGTTGTTGAGCTCACCCTGCGCATTGCCAACGAGAAGCTTCTTCCCCTGGGCTGGCTCCACGTCGAGGACAGATGGTCCATGGCCCTCCAACTGCAAGATGGTGAGATCTATGCGTCCCCCAGCGGCCAAACGGGATTCTTCCGTAGTGCGTTCTCTGTGCGGTGGTTCGAGCGGGTAAGCCGCAAGTACCGGCTGCGTTGTACGCGGCGTGGCTTTTACCCCTTTGGCCCGGTTCGACTCAGATCTGGTGACGTCTGGGGCCTCTTCCGCCAAGACGTCGTGCTCGGGCATCTCGACTGGCTGATCGTCTATCCCCAGGTGCTGCCCTTGGAGGCGCTGGGCTTCCCGCCCAAGGAACCGCTTGGCGAGACCAAGGCCGAATGGCGGATCTTTGAGGATCCGAGTCGTGCCATAGGCATCCGGGATCTGCGCCCGGAGGACGGTTTCCGGCGGATCCACTGGAAAGCATCGGCAAGGCGGCAAGCGCTGCAGGTGAAGGTCTTTGAGCCGACGACAAGCCGGAACCTGATTGTTTTCCTAAACGTTGCCACCTTTGAGCGGCATTGGGAGGGTACCAGGCCGTTGCTGCTAGAGAAGGCTATTGCTGTGGCGGCATCGGTTGCTAGCCACGGCGTCGAGGACCGCTATCAGGTGGGGTTGATGGCCAACGGTTCAATCCCTCACTCTGACCAGCCGATCAAGGTGCTTCCCAGCCGCCGTCCAGATCAGCTGACCCGGGTGCTGGAGGCACTTGCTGCCGTCACCAGCTTTACCACCTCGAGCATAGAGGCTCTGTTGCTGGTTGAGAGCCCACGGCTGCCCTGGGGAGCGACTCTGGTTGTGGTTACGCCGCTGGTCACGGACGATCTGCTCGCTGCGCTGGTGCGCCTGCACGATGTCGGGCGTCGTATGGTATTGGTGTCGCTTGACGAGCAACCGCTGCGTCCCAACTCCCTCCCGCCTGGAGTGCTGGTGTACCACCTGCCTGCCAGTGGGCTACCCTTTGATGAGAGCCTGCTCGGCAAGCCGGGCGATTGGGAGCCCGAGGTCGCGCCGCCGCTGCGTCTGGCGGGAGGTGGCGAGTGAGCGACGTGCAGACCGGCATGCCGGCAGGGTCGGAGCTCGAGCGGCAGCCTGGGCCCGAGCGGGCCCCCGCGATCTGGCAGGCGGGCCTGAGCGAGCTCAGCGCCCGCCGTGAGGTGATCTGGCTCGCGCTGGCAGCCGCTGAGACGTGCTGGCTTGCGCCCGTGTTCTGGGCAGTGACGTGGGTCATGGCGCCGCACTCACCGTTCCTGCTTTGGCTGGGGCTTTTGGTGCTCATGCTCGGCCTCTTTTATTTTCACCGGGCGCTTGTATCCGCGGGCCTCGGCCTCCGCCTGCAACAGGGCCTGCTGGCTGCTGGCCTGCTGCTGTGCATCGGGTTGGTCCTCCGCCTCCATGTGCTGGCCGGATCTGGTCTGCGGGCTGTGGACTGGTTCCTGATGCCGTTTCGCAACGTCGGTCAGGTGTCGACCAGGGTACCGCTGAGTTGGATCACCATCATGCTTCTCATCTATCTCTGGGCGCGGGCCATCCACCTGGCAACCAGGAGCCTGTCCACAGAGACGGTGGGTTTCAGTCTGCGCTCGGGTGTCATAGTCTTGATTGTCGTGGCCTTCCTTGTCAAGGCGTTCACTACGCTCGATGTGTCGGGCTTTGTCGTTTCCTTTTTCTTCTTCGCACTGGTGGCTGTGGCCCTGGCCCGCGTGGAGGAGGTGAGCCGGATGCCGAACAGCACCCAGGCTCCGTTCAGCGGGTTCTGGATCGGTTCGACGGTGGGTGCGGTTGCCGTGCTTGTGATGCTGGGCGGGGCAGTCGCCCTGGCACTGACTGCAGGCGGGCTGGATCGCCTTGTTCACCTGCTAGCCCCACTGCTGCAGGTTGTCGAGATCATCATTTTCGGCATTGGCATGCTGCTGGTGTTGTTGATAGAATGGGTGCTGAGCTTGTTCTCTTTGGATCTGACCAATCTCAGCGGACAGCTGCGTGAGGCGATGTCGCGTCTGATGCTGGAGCCCTTCCCGGAAGTGCCTCGACCGGAGGGCGAGCCCCAAGCCTGGGTGATCCTTTCCCGGGTGTTCCAGGTGCTCATCACTGTCGTGCTTCCCGTGTGCATTGTCTCGTTGATCCTCTATCTTACGTGGCGCCGGATGCGGCAGCGGAGCGGTGCTGAGCGAGGCGAAGAGTCGCGAGAGTCGCTGCTGTCGGGCAGTGCGCTGACGAATGGCCTGCAGAGCATGCTTCAGGATGGCCTGCAGCACTTGCGCGAGCTGGCGGATCTGGCGAAACGCGTGGGTCCAGGGGCCCGATTCCTCACGGCCGTCTCCATCCGGCGCATCTATGGTAATTTGGTACGCATGGCGGCTGAGGCAGGATATCCGCGCGATAGAAGCCAGACTCCGTACGAATACCTGCGGACACTGCGCCAAGTGTTTCCTACGAACGAGACCGAGGTCACATTCATTACGGAAGCGTATGTCAACGCTCACTACGGCGAGGTGCCGGACTCGCGAGAGGAGATACAGCGCATCCGCGACTGTTGGGAGAGGGTGCAGGCGTCCACGAGGCGCGGGCGTGGGCGAGAGTGACGGAGGCACGGGAGTGGGAAGGACGAGGTACAGATGGCAACTGGTGACATAATCAGGAAGATAGGCAGGGAACTGGGCTTGGGCCTCGGACAGGTCGCTTCGGCCGTGGGCCTGTTCGACGATGGCAACACCATTCCGTTTGTGGCCCGCTATCGCAAGGAGGCCACTGGCGGGCTGGACGAGGAGCAGTTGCGACAGGTCGAGTCCAGGCTGGGATACCTGCGCCGGCTGGCTGAGCGCAAGGAGGCTGTGCTCCGCAGCGTGGAGGAGCAGGGCAAGCTAACACCGGAACTGGCAGCGGCCATCGAAGCGGCAGAGACCCTGCAGCTTGTCGAGGATCTCTATCTGCCCTATAGGCCTAAGCGCCGAACTAGAGCCACCGTTGCCCGCGAGCGCGGGCTGGAGCCGCTGGCCGACCTGCTCTTTGCGCA
>JBFFCR010000191.1:0-7460 GCA_041559855.1 Anaerolineae bacterium
CAGTGTACATCAGCACGCCGGTGTCCTCCGGACCAACCTGCACCGGCTCAGGGCTAGCCGCTGCTTGGGCCAGGAGATCCTGGAACCAATAGGTGTCCGCATCTCCAGAGATATCCTGGAAATGCCCCTCTTTCTTCTCCACCGCGACGGTGAAGAGGAACTTGAGTAGCCCGGGAAAGTACTCCTTGACGTTCGTGACTACTACATGTTCCAACTGCGTTTTGCCGCGGATCTGCTCGATGACAGGATAGGTCAGGCTGAGGGTCACGATGACCTTGGCGCCCGAGTCGTTGAGCTGATGCTCCAGTTCTCGCGCCACATACTGGGGGTTGCACGGCACGACGGTTCCCCCTGCCATGAGCGTCGCATAGTAGGCAATGACGAACTGGGGACAATTCGGCAGGTGAACGGCCACCCGATCGCCCTTCTTGACTCCCAGTTGCTGCAAGGCAGCGCTAAACCTGAGAGTCAGCTCCAGGAGCTGCCCGTAGGTCATGGATGTATCCATGAGTGCATTGCCCAGTACTTCCACCACATTGCCATAGATTAGTGCCGTCTTGTTTGGATACTTGGCGGCTGCGTCCAGCAGGAACTGCTGCACTGGAACCTTGGGGTAATCGATCGTTGCAGGTACCCCGGAATCATACTCGTTGAGCCAGGGCTTTTCCATCTCCTCCTTCTCCTTTCCTTGCTTGCTTCAGCGCGCCACCAACACCAGGCGATTCCAGAGGCGATCTGACGCAAGTATACTAGAGAGTACCCGGTTTGTCAAGAGTCTCGCCAAACTCAAGTTAACGTAATGTCGTCCACTGAGTTGCTACTATCATCTGGTGCCGTCCCAGCTTCCGATTCCGGCGCTTCAAGTCCCGCCAGATAGGATCGCACCAGGTTCAGGCCAGAAAAGTGTCCAAGCGTCAAATATGTGATCCAGAGCTCACGGCCGAACACCCGGCGGCGGATCCGGCGGACCGAGAGCCCCTCCTCGTGCAGCAGGCGGATCCTGTCACCCAGCGCCTCCAGGTACTCGATCTTTTCCAACAGGGGCTGCGGCCCTTCGGCTCGCACCGTGCCGCTCCCCGAAAAGATGATCTTGACCGGGAGCTGGCTCAGTGTCTTGAGCGAGGCAATGATGCCATGAATGTCATAGCCTTCCCGCAGCGCCCGATCCTGCCCGCCTACGTAGGCATCGCCGGAGAAGAGCCACCCCTGCTCCGGCTCAAAGAGGCAGATGTGATCGGGGCTGTGCCCCGGCGTGTGGATGACCTGGAAACAGAAGCGCTCAGTCTTCACCGACTCTCCGACCGCAGACCCGCGCGACGGCAGCGGCCACCCCCAAAAGATCCGCCGGTAGGGCTGTAAAGGCTGGAGCTTGGGATTCTCCAGGACCGGCAGAGCCTGGGCATGTGCCAGTATTGGGCATCCGGCTACCTCCTGCACGCTTGCGTTGGCACCAATGTGATCCTCGTGGCTGTGCGTATTCACGATCACGTTGACACGCCAGTCCCCGACGGTGGTGGCGAGTTGCGGCGCCGTGTGAGCACAACCGGTGTCGATCAGCACCCCGTCGACCCAGTAGGCAGCCGTCCGGTAATACTCCCTGCCCAGAATCTTCCGGGCCATCTTGAAGCGGATCACAGGGGGCGCGTCGGCGACGCGCTCTATCTGGATCATCTCTGTTCCAACAGCTCCTGCATGTCCTCAGGCAGGCGACGGGCCTGCCCTTCGCGGTCCGCGCAGACATGCTTTGTCCAGCCGCTTACCAGACGCTTCTGGCCGGATGCGTCAAGCACCTCGTAGCACAGCGTCAAACTCCGGCTGCGGATCTCCTCGACCCAGGTGCGCACGGTGATGACGTCAGCGTAGCGAGCAGGCGCGTGAAAGCGAGCATGAGCCTCCGACACGGGCAGAAAAACGCCTTGTTCCTCCCACTGCCCATAGTCCTGCCCGACCGCGCGGAAATAGTCGCCACGCCCAACCTCGAACCAGACCAGGTAGTTGGCGTGGTAGACCACACCCATGGCATCGGTCTCGGCGTAGCGAACGCGCAGGGTTGTCTCGACGACGCGGGTTCCTCCCATGCTACGGCTGGTCCATCAGCCGCTTGATGGCACGGCCCAGCCTCCCGATACCCTCCTCGATGATCTCGGGTGCAGAATACGAGAAGTTCAGACGCATGCAAGCGTGACCATCGCGACCGCCTGGATAGAACGCATGCCCGGGCACGAATGCCACCTTCTCCTCCACCGCGATCTCTAGCAGGTCGTCGACATCCAGGGGCTCGGGCATCCTGACCCACAGGAACAGACCACCCTGCGGGCGGGTCCACGTTACCCCCTCAGGAAAGTGCCTCTCCATGGCTGCGAGCATGGCATCACGGCGCTCGCGGTAGAGCGGGCGGATCTTGCGCACATGGGCGCGGATGAGCCCTCGCTGGCAGATATCGTAGGCCAGATACTGCAGCAGGACACTGGTATGCAGATCGGCGCCTTGCTTGGCCTGCACCAACTTGGCGATGACCGCTTCAGGGGCCACGATCCAGCCCAGCCGCAGGCTGGGCGCCAGCGTCTTGGAGAAGGTGCTCAGATACACCGTGTTCTCCTTATGCAGGGCACAGATCGGGATGATGTCTTGGCCCTCAAAACGCAGCTCGCCATAGGGGTCGTCCTCGATGACAAAGGCCCCATGTTTGGCAGCCAGCTCGACCAGTTTGTATCGACGCTCAAGTGGAAGCGTCGTGCCTGCTGGGTTGTGGAAGTTCGGCAGCACGTAGATGAACTTGGTCGTAGGGTTTGCCTCCAGCGCCCTCTCCAGCTCGTCTACGCGCATACCGTCATCGTCCAGGGGCACCGTCACATACTCTGGTCCGTAGACGTTCCATGCCTGAATAGCCCCCAAGTAGGTGGGTCTGCCGGTGATGATAGTGTCGCCCTTGTTGATAAAGGTGCGTCCGATCAGATCCAGAGCCTGCTGCGAGCCATTCGTAAACAGGATATTACGACGGCCAGCCGGCAGCTCGTATCTCCTCATCGCATCTACCAAGTAATCTTTCAGCGGGGCAAAGCCCTCGGTGGGGCCGTACTGCAGCGCTTGCTCGGCATCGTGGGACAGTACCCACCTGCAGGCATCTTGAAAGTCACGCACCGGAAACGCCGCCGGCGCGGGCAGGCCTCCTGCAAACGAGATTACGTCGGGCATCATCGTAAACTTGAGCAGCTCCCGGATGACCGAGCTCGTCATTCGCTCCGCCCGATTGGCAAGTGCTTTGCTCCAATCGGTGGTATACTGGCCGTCATACTTGCTCTGCATACCCATTCAGTACCCTCCTGTCTTCCTAGTTTATGTCGATCATCGTGATCAGATCTGAACCTGACACGCGGATCTCGGACACAAAAAAGGCTTGACCTAGATCGGGTGCTCCCCCAGGTCAAGCCCACGCGTGCTGCGCATATAGCGCCCCTAAGCACATCAATACGATGCCCAGAAGCGCCACCGAGTTTCTGGAACCTATCCGCTTTAGCGCCATCGGTACAGTAGTCACCTGGACAAGTACCCGACCAGCCGGTGCCGGACGGCTATCCTCGAGTTCGTCACGGCGCTGGTCGAATTGGCTGGAATTGTCGCCACCACTGCGACATCGTCTCTCTCCCGGAACAGCCGTATTATACAACGATCCGGTCGAGAGGGCAATTCTCCCTCACCGGCGAGGAACTGGCCTTGTGCTGCCAGGTCACCGCCGGTTCCCGCGGCAGGCTTCTCGGCGAGTCCGCTGGCTAGGGCCCCAGTTGCGCACTGGCCCCTCCCATCTCAGCCAGCACGCGCCCAATCTCCTCGATCCGCTCTATGACGCGATCCACGCAGCGATGCTGGGAGTGACTCCCATCCCCAACCAGCACCGTTCCCATGCCGATCTCTTTTGCCGGGCATAGGTTGCGCACATTGTCCTCCACCAGGATGCACTCCTCAGGCCCAACCCCCAGCAGCTCGCAGATGCGCTGGTAGGCAGAAGGATGTGGCTTGCTCTCGAACGCCATGTCGCGCACGTCGACGATCCGCGAAAAGTGGCGGCGGATGCCCAGTGCATCCAGGACCCGCTCAGCATGCTCGCGAGAGGCATTCGTAAAGACGACCAGTTCCTGTGGGATAGAAGCCAGTGCGGCGTCCAGCGCGGGATTGGGCTGCAGGTATTCGTGCGGTCGGAAATCGTGCACGTGGCGCAAATATTCCTCAGGGTCGATCCCGTGGTTGACCTGCAGGCCGCGCATGGTCGTGCCATACCTCTGCAGGTATTCGTGCCGGAGCGCGTCTGCTTCTCCGGCGGGTAGGTCGAACCGTGTCTGGATAAAGTCGTGTATCAGGCGGCGGATCTCGATCATGATGCCCGCGCTCCGGGGGTAGAGCGTATCGTCCAGATCAAACAGAATGGTATGGATCATGCTCTCGTCTGTGCCAGGATCTGCTGCAATAAAGCCACGTCGATGTTCCGTCCCGTAAGCACGGCTGCAACGCGCAATCCCTCTGCGTCCAGTTGCCCATTGAGCAGAGGTGCTATGGCGATGGCGCCGGACCCCTCGACCAGCAATTGTTCGTGGGTTGCCAGCCACGCCACAGAGCGCCGCACATCGGCCTCGGGTACCACCAACACCCTGTCGATCAGATCGCCAGCGATCTCAAAGGGCACCCGCCCGAATCCGCCCGCCAGCCCGTCGCAGATGGTGGGACCTGCCGGATAGGCCTCGTAGGGGCGCCCATCCCGCAGGGAGAGGTAGGCTGAGGGCGAAGCCTCAGGCTGAACGCCCACGATCCGCACCTCCGGGCGGATCGCCTTGGCGACTAGGGCGGTGCCCGAGATCAGGCCGCCGCCACCCACCGGCACCAGCAGCAGATCGGCATCCGCCAGGTCCTCCATAACCTCCAGGCCCACCGTGCCCTGTGCTGCTATGACTATGGGGTCATCGTACGCCGAGACATAGACGGCCCCTTGCGCCTCGGCCTGCGCCTCCGCGATGGCGTGTGCCTCGTCATAGTCAGCGCCCGCACGGCGGATCTCACAAGGAAAGAATCCCAATCGCTCCACCTTTGCCTGAGCAGCGCTTTCGGGTACAAAGATGACAATGTCCAGGATTCCAAGCACCTGGCCGGCATAGGCGACGCCCAGGCCGTGGTTCCCAGCCGATGCGGTGATGACCCCCCTCGCTCACTCATCGGGTGTGAGGGTAGCCAGTTTGGCCAGCGCACCCCGCACCTTGAACGAACCAGTGTGCTGCCAGCACTCTAGTTTCAGGGTCGCACGACAACCCGCTACGCGACCCAAGGCCACCGATTCTAGTAGAGGCGTGCGGAGCACGTGCCGCTCCAGCACCCGTCGCGCGACCAGCACCTCCGCCAACGAAACGGTCATACCTTGATTCGGAGCCATCTTGCCTTCATTGCTGGCTGTGCACACCAGTGCTACAGTCTATGGGGTCCGCAGGTAGAGACGTACCGGCGGTACGTCTGTACCCCTACCGAGCAGGCGCAAACCATCACTTGAATATCACCGGCAGGTGCAACCCATAGTCCGCCGTCTCAGCACACAGGATGGGGATGCTGAATTCGACGGGGCCGCCAGTCCAATTATCCGCATCGATCCCCAGGTCGAAATCGACCCAATGCCCGTGTAGCGCATCCACCTTCACCGAGAACTCAAAGGCGGATAGGTTGCCCGCGCTCGCCCCACCCGCGATATCGGGGTAGAGACTGTCTACATTGCCGCTCCAGGGCACGTCCCCGAGGACCCTTGGCGTAATGGTAAGCCTGGTGTCGATCCCTGTAACCGCCGTGTTTCCCGCGTTCGCGAGCAGTACCGTCAGATCGACCGTTTCACCACACTCGAGGTAGCCGTCGTCATCGCCGCTGGTGCCAAACCAGATGTCGTCATCGATGACATAGCCATTGTAGACCAGCGGCCCAGCTTCGGCATCCAACTCTGCGCTGGCCGTGTTGCTGGGGTCCGAGTCGCCGTAGGTGTTGAAGGCTATCACGCGGTAGTAGTAGAGCGTTCCCGGCGTCGCGCTTGTGTCCGGATAGATGGTCGTGTTGGCGCCCACCGTCCCGAGCGTGGACCAGTTGACGTTATTCAGGCTGCGCTCGATCCGGAAGCCGTTCTCGTCGTTGCTGTTGTCGGTCCAGGACAGGTTGATCTGCCACAGTGACACCGGCGTTGCCGACAGGCTTGTGGGTGCGTCAGGCGGATTGCCCACGACACTCTGCCGGAAATTGGCCACCGTCCAGGCAGAGTCGTTAAGCGTCAGGTGGTTGTTCGCGCTGGCGGCGCCCACCGGTACGCTGTCGACGTACACGTCAGGGTTCGACCAGTACAAGATGCGATCACAATAGAACCCTAGATCACCGCAGGCATCGTTATAGGCCATGATGGTGCGCCATCTCTTGGTTGTGTTAACGTAGCCATAGCTGTACCAGAAAAGGCCTGTTCCTTGATTGTACTTCTGAACTGTGTACCAGTCATGGTGGGCCCCCATGTTGTGCCCCAGCTCGTGGGCGAAGGACAGGTTCCCGGTCACGCACTCGCGCTCGATGGTAGCAAAGGCATAGCTCTCAAAGCTCGTGGTCAGCGTAGCCATCAGATAGGCTATGCCGCAGTACGGGTACGAGTAGGGATACTCGACAATCAGGGCCACCTCGTCGGCGCCGTAGGTGTTGCGCCAGGTGTGCACAATGTCCATGTAGCCGTCACCGTTGTTCCGCAAGCGCGTCAGATCGACATCGATACCCGACTCGGTGTAGCTCACCTCGGCAGCGTACACCAGGCGCAGGCGCTGCGCGATCTGGCTGTTGGCGTACGTGCTGTTCGTCTGGTTGATCGCATCGTTGATCAGATTCAGCATCTGAGTGGTCCCGCCCGCCGCCGATCGTGCCAGTTGGGTGTACACCACCATCACATCGATGATCGAGCCATCGTCGGTCACTCCAGTAGGGACGGCATCCAGCGTCTCGTTCTCCGGCAGATCAGGCACTATCGGATCCGCATCTGGTGGGAAGGCACTCTGGTCGATCTCGGCAACGGCGTGCACCCCGTTCGCGGCGTAGCTGATCTCAAACACAGCCCCCGGCATCAACACGGTGCCTGCCATCACCCCCTCGTTCACCGCCAGCGTCACCAGGCTCAGCGGCTCGTCCTGCACCTGCCCGGTCCAGGTGAAGCCGCCCCCATAGCCCGGCTCCACGCGGTCGAGAACGGCAACCAGCGCCGTGTCCTCAAAAAAGTTCAGTATGAGCGGGTTCCCCAGGAGTTCGCGCGGCGCGCCATCCTCGTCGAACAACAGACCCAGGTTGAGGTCGACATACCTGCTACGGATGATGGTTGGATCACCTGCGCGGTCGATGCTGCCCCCTACCACGGACGCAGCGAACAACCCCTGATCACCCGGCTCGCCCCCCAGCGCAGTGATCGCGCTCGAGCC
>JBFFCR010000192.1:0-7443 GCA_041559855.1 Anaerolineae bacterium
ATGGGGCACCCTCACCTTTGGCGATCAGATGTTCCTGTGGGAGGAACTGGATGCCGCCCCGGGCCAGTATATCGTCGGCTTTATCGTCGAGGACCTGGACGGCAACGCCCAGGAAGTGTACCAGACCGTGACTGTGGAGTAGCCCTCGTGTGATCGTCCGGGCAAGTGGTCGTGCTTCTCGAAAAGTGCGGTCACCTGCGCAATACACCTGCTGCGCGGAGGATGCGGATGAGTATAGGGCGTTTCTATGCAGCGATTGCGGCGCTGTTGTGGAATCCCGCGGACGGCAAGTACCTGGTGCTCCAGCGCACCGAGGATAAGGATTTCGCAGGCGGAGCCTGGGAGTGCATCACCGGGCGGGTCGACCAGGGTGAGGGCTTTACCGAGGCTGTGCACCGGGAGGTCCTTGAGGAGCTCGGGGTCGAGGTGCAGATCGACTTTATCATCGGCACCATGCACTTTTACCGCGGCGAGGCCAGGCCGGAGAACGAACTGGTCGGTGTCCTGTATCGCTGCTCGCTCGAGGATCCGGCCGCCATCCGGACCAGTTGGGAGCATACCGAGCATCGCTGGGTCACGCCGGAGGAGGCCGACGGGTTGTTTCCGCCCGGGCACTGGCTGGGGGACTTGATACGGCGGGCGGAGCGGATCCGGGCGCTGCTGCTACCCGATCTGCTGGAAGCCTACCGGGAGGGATTCGAGTAGGCTTGTCCACCCGCGGTGTCAATGTGCGTCCCGTATTCTGTGCCATGTCGAGTGCCACTGTCCACCGAATCTCGGGCAATTATGGTCACATTACCCCTTGTATTTTGTCCGCGATGTGGTATACTATTATTGTTCTCCGATAGGGAACGCATTTCGCGGCTCCAGACCGGCGCTCTGCCGGGCCCGGCCTGAGGCACGAACCCGGCGCGGGGTGGGCGCCAAGTTTAGGACAGCGTAGAACAAGAGTCCATCCCTTGCCCGGGATGGACTTTTCGTTTCTAGCGAGGGAGCAGATCGCATCTCTTCTTCCCTCTAGGCTCCCTGATCTTGAAATGGCAGCGAAGGAGTAGGGACATGGCCAAGTACTCGGAGTCCTACCTTGCCGCCCTCTGCTGGTTCCTCAGGGACGCCTTTGACACCGATGAGTTGAGAGGTCTGGTCCAGGACGACGCGCACTTCAAGGACTCGGAGTCCGGGCATCTCACTGATCGGTTCCCAGAAAACGCGACCATCGGGAGTCTGGCCGACATAATTGTCCACTGGTGCCATAGGCGCAAGTGCATCCCCTACCTGATCGAACTGGTGAAGGATGCACGTCGCGAAAGGTTCTCGGAAATCGAGGAGAGGCACAGGGAAATCGAGAAGAAGCGCAAGGAATTTGAAGATTCCGCGGACTCCACGAAGCCGGACGAGGTGAAGGAGGAACGTGAGACCAAGTACGCGCAATTCACGAAAGAGCACGGGGAAATCGAGAAGCTCGATGCCTCCAGCGAGACCGAGGCACAAGCCGCATCCCTCGCACCACGCTCATCACCAGCAGAGGGTTCCGATCTGGTTCGCACTCTGCAAAGCCACTGGCACTGGATAGCCATTGGGATAGCGCTATCGATCGTGGCCTGTGTTATTGTGCGACCGTGGAGGTTGCTTGTTACTACACCCACCTCAACACCTACTGACACGGTCACGCCATCCCCGACAGTCACATACACCGCAACGCCCACATTCACGGCAACCCATACCAACACGCCCACGCCAACGGGTACCGCAACGCCCACATTCACGGCGACCCCTACCGGCAGTCCTACCCCAACTGACACCGTGACGCCCACGCACACGCCCACGGCGACCCCCTCGCCTACCCCGACTTTCACACCCACGCCTACCCCTACTTTCACACCCACCCCGACGCCAACACCACTAGCGGTGGAGGATGTGATCGAGCGGCTGTATGGATACTGGCGCTCAGAGGACCTTGCCTTCTATGAACCCACCACGAGTGGTGGTCCGAACTGGAGTCAGATCATTCTGGCGTGGCCCTGTCAGTTCGAGGGAAGTCTGATAGTAGAGCCCGCGGATAGGAAGCCAGTCCACAATGGGCTTCGATGCGTGAAGGCGACGAATTCGGGACGGCGGCAGTTGTGGCTCGGCGTTGACAATCGACCAAGCTCGCCTATCAAGAGCCCTGGCCCTTGGCCCATCTGGTGGCCCGCCGAGGGTGAAGATAGCATCTTGTCCCTGCGTCCGGGCATGGCCTACGAGGTAGATTTCTACCCCCCTGCGGCTGCACCTTTTGGCATCATTGTAGAGGACAGCAGGCATGGCATGACGTATCGGCTCCTGTACCGGCAGGAACCAGGCGAAGAGGGCATGTGGTTCGTCGATCTTGGGGATAATGCTGAAAACCCGCCGAGAGTTGAGCCTGACGAAGGCAATGAGTGGGTAGATACCTGGAACTATCACTTCCGCCTGCGCATCGAACGATACGACAATACGCTTTCGTTCAAGTGGCAGGCCGGGCTTGACCCCAAGAAGTGGGAGGCGGTGAATGGGGTAGAACTTCCCGATGACGAGGATGGCCAACCGTACCGGCTGGGTTTGATCATCAAGGGTGTATCGAACTCGTACTCCAACGTCTGGATCAGGGAAGCAAAGCTCGAATGGTATTCCTCCCCCCCGGAAAGGGGTTCCTATGACTCGTTGAATATGCGGGTCGCTGACGACGCCGGAGAATTCAAGAGAATGAAAGGTGACTTTGATTGGCGGTCAACTGACTCTGCACAGGACGGGCACATGCTGTATTGTGAGAACCCAGACTATACGCAGTCCTCCGCACGGCCTAATTCCGCCGAGTGGTGCACTGAACTTAACTACGCTGGCTACTACGACGTCGAGGTGTTCATTCCAGGCAGGCCAAGTGAGTTTGACGTGAACCAGACCATGAATCAGACTGCGGTCTATGAGATTGGGCACGCGAATGGTACAGCCAAAGTATTGGTGAACCAACAGGACCATGAGGATGTCTGGGTGTACCTTGGTACATACCACTTCAAGAATGAGAACAGTGACAAGGAGAGCACCATCAAAGCATGCGTACGCTTGACGGCCCTGACTCTGGTGCCAATCGAGGGGAAGAAGGAATCGTACACAGGCTACGATCGAGTAAGATGGATTCCGCGGGAACCGGTTGAGTGACGAGTTGCACCTAAATACACGCGGGTCTCTGAATGTAGCCAGAGCGTCTGCGGGCCCGTGGGTAGATCTGCGGACGAGTTGTGCCTGGATCCCGGGCACCCGTCACGTTCTCAAGCAAGGCATCCAGCAGTATAGCACAGCGAAAGCCGGGACGAGGCGTCCCGGTTTGCCGTTCGGCATGACAACTCACCTGCCCCAACCTCCAACGGCATTTGCTTGCCGCCGGGCCGCTTTTCGGGTATAATTCGCTTGCGCCGTCCGCACCCTTTGGCATCTCGCAATGCTCCGCATTGGGCGTGCAGAGTCTGTCAGAATCTGTGCCTTTCGGGTGCGTCGAGAATTGCAGTCAAGGAGCAACCATGTCATCTATTCCCCGAGCAAGTGCCCTCCAACTGGCCAGCACCGCCCGCGATCTGGGCGCCGAGGCCCTGCGCGGCCTCCTGGAGCAGAATGAGGATGGCCGCTGGACTGTCGGCCACATCGAGGTCGAGTCGTGGCTGTCACGGTATGATGGGTACGAGATTGTCCTGACCGTGGCTGCCATCGATCAGCAGACCCCGATGGCCTACACCCGCACCTGCCGCACCTGCGGCAACGAGTATGAAGGCAGGGTCTGTCCTCACTGCGAACACGTCCGGCGCCGGCTGCGAGGATGAGACCGACCCGATCCATTGCGCGTACCCTGAGATCTGCAAACCATGTTCTTTGACGAGGCCAAGATCTATATCAAGAGCGGTGATGGCGGCGATGGCTGCGTAGCCTTTCGCCGTGAGAAATATGTCCCCTTTGGCGGCCCGAGCGGCGGCAACGGCGGCCCTGGCGGCGATATCTACCTGGTAGCCGACCGGAACCTGAATACGCTGGTCCATTTCAAGAAGCGGGTGCACTTTAAGGCGGAGAGGGGAGGGCGCGGCAGCGGGCAGAACCAGCAGGGCAAGACAGGCGAGGACCGCGTTGTCCCGGTGCCACCCGGCACCGTGGTCTATGATGCCGATACCGGTGAGCTGCTGGCTGACCTGGTGGAGGATGAGCAGCGTGTGCTCCTGGCAAAGGGAGGGCGGGGTGGTCGCGGCAATGCCGCCTTTGCCTCCCCCACCAACCAGGCCCCCCGCTTGGCTGAGCACGGCGAGCCTGGTCTGGAGCGCTGGCTGCGCCTGGAACTGAAATTGATCGCCGACGTAGGCGTCATCGGCATGCCCAATGCTGGCAAGAGCACCCTGCTGTCGGTGGTCAGCGCTGCCCGCCCCAAGATCGCCGATTACCCGTTCACCACGCTCCAGCCTAACCTTGGCGTGGTGCAACTTGACGAGCTCCGAAGCTTTGTCATGGCCGACGTGCCGGGCCTCATCGAGGGGGCCAGCGAGGGTGCCGGCCTGGGCCACCAGTTCCTGCGCCACGTCGAGCGCACCCGCCTGCTGATCCACCTGCTGGATGGCGCCGCGACAGACCCCCTGGCCGACTATGAGACAATCAACCGCGAGCTGGCCCAGTTCAGTGAGCGCCTGGCGGCCAAGCCCCAGATCGTGGTGCTCAACAAGATGGATCTGCCTGACGCCCAGGCCTGGTGGCCCCTCCTGGAGGAGGCCATGAAGGAGCGGGACGTAGAGGTTCACGCCATCTCGGCCGTCAGTGGGCAGGGGGTCCGACCCCTGCTGCACCGCACTTTCGAGCTACTCCGCACCCTGCCAGCCGTCGAGCTAGGGCCCGAGGCCCCGGCGATCTTTCGTCCCGACAGGGAAGAAGAGTCTTTCACCATCGAGCGTGAGGGTGGGGGCTGGCGCGTGCGAGGCGTCCGCGTGGAGCGTGTGGCCGCCATGACACCCTTTAATCTGCCCGAAGCCGCGGCTCGTTTTCAGCGCCAGTTGCGGGCAATGGGCGTGGTGCAGGCCCTGGCGCAGGCAGGCGTCCAGCCCGGCGACTTGGTTCGCATTGGCGATGAGGAGCTGGAGTGGCAACCGTAGCGGCAACCGCCGTCCGCCGGCTGGGCATCTTTGGCGGGACCTTTGACCCCATCCATCACGGTCACCTTGTCGCCGCTGAAGAGGCGAGGCAGCAATTGGCTCTGGACAGGGTTCTCTTCGTCCCGGCTGGCCTTCCGCCCCACAAGCCACCCGGCCCGATCTCGCCGGCAGCCCATCGCGTGCGGATGGTCGAGTTGGCCATCATCGGAAAGCCCTGTTTCGCAGTGTCTCGCGTCGATGTTGACCGCCCGGGACCATGCTACACTGTGGACACCCTCGAGTTGTTGCGCGCCGAGTGGGGAGAGGGTCCCCGCTTTTTCTTCATCGAAGGCAATGACTCCTTTTCCGACATTGCCAGCTGGTACCAGCCCCAACGCTTGATCGAGCTGTGCGAGTTGGCTGTGGTGGTGCGTCCCGGCTCCGAGATCGACCTGGGCGAACTCGAGAGACAACTGCCGGGTCTCACCGGTCGGATCCATTGGGTGAAAATGCCTCTCCTCGAAGTCTCGTCCAGCGACCTGCGCGCCCGGGTTCGGGCTGGCAGATCGATCTCGTACCTGGTGCCCCGGGAGGTCGAGGCATATATCCGCCAGCACGAGTTGTACCGGGAATAGTCAAGAGCTGTCTGCAGGCAGGCGGCTGCTTGACCGGATCTGTGAGCGAATCGTGGAGGTGAGATAAACATGGCACTCTTGTTGTCAGAGCTAGGCTGGCCCGACGTGCAGGAGTACCTGCGGCACGACGACCGCATGATCCTGGTTGTGGGCAGCACCGAGCAGCATGGCCGTCACATGACCTTTGCCAGCGACGTGTGGCAACCCTGGGAGATCGCCTGCCGGTTGAGCGACCGTACCGGGGTTTTGCTGGCCCCCTCGCTGAACTATGGCATGTCCTTGCACCACCTCGGTTTTCCCGGAAGCCTGAGCCTGCGGCCCCAGACGTTGGTTTCGGTCATTGAGGACCTGCTGGAGAGCGCGTACCAGCATGGTTTTCGCCGCATCCTGATCCTGAACGGCCATGGGGGCAACACTGCTGCGATCCAGACGGCGTTGGCCGAGGCGCTAAACGAGTTGCACGGATTGGAGGTCCGGGTAGGCATCTGGTGGCGCGAGCCGGAGGTCAAGGCGGTGATGGAGGAAGCCTTCCCCGGTCAGGCTAGCGGTCATGCCAACGCCAGCGAGACCTCTATGGTGCTGGCCATCCGGCCTGACATAGTGCGCCTGGATCGGGCGGAATACAGTCCTGAGGCGCCCGAGCCCGGCTTTCTGACGCGCCAGGTCTTCATGGAACATTTCCCCCACGGCGTGATCGGCTCCGATCCGCGCAAGGCATCGGCCGAGGTGGGAGAGCGGGCCCTGGCAGCCGCCGTAGATGTCTATGAGAGGCTGCTTCTTGCATGGGCGTAGAGGTCCGCGACAAGCGAGGAAAATTCAGAGTTGCACAGTCTGGAAAACTGTGCTATAATTGTCATTGTTTCCAACATGTCCACCAGCTGCGCAGGGATCGCGCTTGCCTTTCGTCTCACCGGTTTTTCTGGAGCGGGCAAAGCCGGGGCCCTGCCCGGCATTCAGTGCTCCGAATTCGGCAGTAGTTCTCGATTCCGATGCCGCACTGGAAGGTGGATGCGCCGGTGTCGGCTTGGTTCTTGGGAAAGGAGGTGAGAGCCCACCTGATTCGTGAACCTGGATCTATTTTCCCTGAAGGACTCAACTAGAAGGAGGAGGAAACCGTGAATCGAAAGAGACTATCTGTACTATTAACGCTGTTGATCCTATTGAGCCTGGTGCTCGCCGCCTGCGGCGACACCGAAGAGGCTGCACCGGATGCGGGTGAGAGAATGTCAGTCATTCTGGAACGGGGCAAGATCATCTGTGGCTGCAACCAGGAGCTCCCCGGTTTCGGCTACCTCAACCCCGAGGGGCAGTTTGAGGGGTTCGACATTGACTTTTGCAAGGCGCTGGCAGCCGCCGTCTTTGGGGACGCGACTGCCGTCGAATATCGCCCCCTGACAGCCACCGAGCGGCTTCCCGCCCTTCAGACGGGCGAGATCGACGTGCTGATCCGCAACACCACCTGGACCCTGACGCGCGACAGCAAGGATAATGCCCTCAACTGGGCTGCCGTGAACTTTTACGACGGCCAGGGCATGCTGGTGCGCGTCGATAGCGGTTATGAGACGCTGGAGGACATGGAAGGGGCAACCGTCTGCACCACCACCGGCACCACGACAGAGATGACCCTTGCCGATGCCTTCCGTCTGCGGGGCATCAACTACACACCGCTTCTCTTTGAGAAGACGCAGGAC
>JBFFCR010000193.1:0-7403 GCA_041559855.1 Anaerolineae bacterium
ATGATCGACGTGAACGAACTGCGCAAAGGCGTGACTTTTACCATGGATGGCGAGCTGTTTAAGGTGATCGATTACCAGCATCACAAACCAGGCCGGGGCAAGGCCGTGATCCGCACCAAGTTGCGCAACCTGCGCAGCGGGGCGACAATAGACAAGAACTTTACATCAGGCGACAGGGTGCAGGACATCCGCCTCGACCACCAGACGGTTCAGTACTTGTACAGCGATGGCGAGTTCTATTACTTCATGGACGTTGAGACCTACGAGCAGTTTCCGCTCCCCAATGCAGTGCTTGAGGACGCCAAGCCATACCTGGTGGAGAATATGGAGATCGAGCTGTCGAGCTATGAAGGCGAGCGACTGGACGTCGATCTGCCCATCACCGTGGATCTGAAAGTGATCGAGGCTCCGCCGGGGTTTGCCGGCGACACTGCTCAAGGCGCAACCAAGGATGTGACCCTGGAGACGGGACTCACGCTCAATGTTCCCCTGTTTATCCAGGAGGGCGATGTCCTACGGGTTGACACGCGCAACGCACGCTATCTGACCCGCGTATGAGCCGCGAACGCGCAAACGAAAGGCCCTCTCGTGCAGAGAGGGCCTTTTTCCGTTGGGATGCCCGCTGCTGTCAGCGGATGACCAAGGGCAGGTAGAGCAGATAGGCGCTGCCGGTCGAGCAGAGCACTGGCACGTCAACTGCGACCGTGCCAGGTCCCCAGTTGTCCGCCACGATGTCGAGGTCGAAATGGATGAGATGACCGTGGGGTGTGTCCTGGGCTACCTCAAACGCGAATTCCTCCGCGTTGTACTCCGAATCCTGCCCCTCTATAGTCGGGTAGCTGCTCACCGTGTTGCCCGTGGAGATAACATAAGGATCTGTAGTGACCAGTTCGGCGACGATCCCAGTGACGGCGACAGCTCCCCCATTTTCCAGGCTGACCTCGAGCTCCACGATCTCGCCGCAATCTACGAGGCCGCTGCGGTCGCCGTCACTCACGCCAGCCCGGTCGTCATCGATGATCTGGTCTTTGTACAGCAATGGACCCGGAATCGAGACTGGCGTGTACACAGTGGCGACGTTGCTGTAGGCCGAGGCGCCCATGTCGTTGTAGGCTTGCACGCGATAGTAGTAGGCCGATTCGGGCGCAACCCCAAGATCGGAGTAGGACGTGACATCTGACGCCACGGTCCCTAGCTGCGCCCAATCACTTGCCCCGTCCGAGGCTCGCTCGATCGCAAAGCCACTCTCCTGAAGGCTATTGTCGGTCCACGATAGATCGACACGGGTCGGTGAGATAGCGGTAGCTGTCAGGGCGGTCGGCGCACTCGGGAACTCGGTGCTGCCCCTGAAACTGGCTACCGTGGACGCCGTTGCGTTGAGCGTCTTGCGGTTGTCGGCATCGCAGTTCGGATCGTACTCACCGATAACGCAGCTGGTTGAGGTCCCTTCAGGCACGCCCATGGACTCGCCGTTTAGGGTCAGATCCGGGTTGGACCAATAGGGCAGTCGCGAGCAGTCGAGCCCGCGGTCCGCGCACTCGCGGTTGTAGGTCATGATTGTGCGCCAACCAGCAGTGGCGTTAACAAAACCATGGCTGTAGGTAAAGGCCGGAGGTGTGCTGTACGACAGGAGGTACTGATACCAGTCGTGTTGGGCACCCATGTTGTGCCCCAGCTCGTGCCCGAGGCTATAGTTCCCGGTGGCGCACTGCCAGTTCACGACGGCAAAGGCATAGGTCTCGAAATCCGTGCTGACCTCGGTCATGAGCCATGACAGACCGCAGGCCGTATAGTCCTCGATTAGCAGCACCACCTCATCTGCGGCATACTGCTGGCGCAGCGCGTGGACATTGTCCATGACCCCGTCGGAAGTGTGCGTGAGGTGGCCGAGTGCCTCCGGAAAGGTCTCTTCGACATAATCTACTTCCTCGTAGTGGACCAAGTTCAGGCGCTGGTCGATCTGGCTGTTTTGGTAGGAGAGGTTTGTCTCTGCCACGGCCAAGTTGACCAGCTCATTCATGCGCCTGGTTCCGCCTACCTTTGTGCGGGCCTTTGGGGTGTACACGACGAGCAGGTCGATAACGGGCTGGTCGCTCCCTGCCAGGAGCGATGGTGCAGCTGCCGGTTCTTTGCTTTGAGGAGCCGCGACGGGCGGCAGCTCGGGCGGGAAGGCAGTCTGATCGATCTCGCAGATGGCATGCACGCTGCTCCCTGCATAGCGGACCTGGAAAGACGCGCCAGGTAGGGCGATGTTCCCAACTAGGGTGCCATCACCGACGACGAGGACCACGTGGCTGTAGGGAACCCCCTTCACGTGGCCGAGCCAGGCAAAGTCGCTGTCCGGCGCATAGTCCACCCGGTCGAGCACGGCGGTATGCACCGCATCGTCGAACAGGTTTAGGAGCAGAGTGTGCCCCGGTTCGACACCCTTTGGCGATCCGTCCTCGTCGAGTAGATCGTCAAAACCCACATCGACGTAGCGATAGCGCATGACCGCGGGGCTGTTGGTAATGTCGAGGGTTCCAGGGATGCTTGAGGGGGAGAACAGGCCTTCGATCTCAGGATCGGCGTCCAAAGCGGTGGCGGCACTTGTCACCAAGGCGAGAATGAGGATTGCCGCAACAAGCAGTAGCCGGGAGGGGGGTGTTCTGGTTGGCGGTCGCATCGTTGAGTTTGCCCTTTCCATTATGAAGCTGTAGTGTGTAACAACTCGAATGCGCGGTATCTGGTATGGACCGACAGTCATAGTATAGCAGAAAGGGGGCGAATTGTAAAGCTGGGGGCTGCGCCGTTTTGGAGCGTCGATCTAGAACGGACAAGCGCAGACCGCCAAAGCCTCGTCAACTTGAGCGGTCTGCGCCTTTCAGGTATCCTTTCGATCTTTGCATGTGGCAGCGACTTCTGTCGTGTTTAGCCGGGATCAGGCGGACGAAGTCGCATCTTCGTGCTCTATCAGCACGCTAGCTATTCGGCCAGCGCCTCCAGCAGGGCCGGGATCACTTCCTTGGCGTCGGCGACCACTGCCACGTTGGCCAGTTTCATGATCGGCGCGTTCTCGTCGGGGTTGATAGCCACGACGAACTTGGCGTCTTGCAGGCCAAAGTAGTGGTAGACGTCGCCCGAGATGCCGCAGGCTATATAGAGGTCGGGCGCGATCTCGGTCCCGCCGACGCCCACGATCTGCTCTTCTGCGATCCAGCCCTCGTCGTATGCACCACGGGAGCCAGCGACCACACCGCCCAGGGATGCCGCCAGTTGCTCCGCCAGGGCAAAGCCCTTGGCATCCTGCAATCCCCTCCCTGCCGAGACCACGATCTTGGCCTTGGACAGGGGCGTGGAGGGCAGCTCAAATTCTGTGTTCAGGTCGAGCCACGTGAGTCGCCCGGCGGCCTCTGCGAGATTCGCGTCTACCTGTTGGACGTCGCCGGAGCGGTGCGTATCCTTGTAGGGCCTGCGGAAGGAGCCCGGCTCGAGCGTCGCAATCTGGGGTCGTGCCTGCGGGCAGGCGACGGTGTGATACATCTCGCCACCTAGCACGGGGAACTTGGCCAGGAGCAAGCGCTCGGACATGTCAAGTCCCAGTTCGATGCAATGGCTCACGAGGCCCGTGTTCAGGCGCTGCGCCAGCCTGGGGGCCAGGTCGTTGCCCAACGGCGTCGCCGGAAGGAGAAGGATCTCGGGCCGGTACTCCTCGACCAGGCTGGCCATTGCCTCTGTATATGTTTCGGGTTGGTAATCGACCAGCGCAGGCTCCTCGGCAGCTAATACCAGGTCGGCGCCGTATGCGAATAGCTCGTGGCCCAGAGCTTCCATCCCTTCCCCCAGCAGGACGCCGTATACATACACGCCGATCTGATCGGCCAGATCGCGGGCCTGGCCCATGGCCTCGAGCGTGGCTGCATGCAGATCGCCATCTATCACCTCGGCAAAGACCCAGATGTTGCGGTACCCTTCGCCGGTCTGTGCGAGCTGCGGGCCTGCTTCTTCCTCCGCATAATCGTCGAGAAAGCTAAAGTCCATGGTTGTCCCTCCTGCCTACGCGATGGCCTTCTGTTGCCTGAGCGCTGCGACCAAGTCCCGAGCAATGCTGTCGGGATCGCCCCGGAGCACCTCGCCCACCTGCAGCGGTGGTGGAAAGCTCTCACCGCGTTGGGTCAGCAGGGGTGTAAGAGAGTCCTCAGCGAGCTCCAGGTCAGCCGCATTCCAGAGCGTCACGTTCCATTCCTGGTAGGCGCTCATGATGCGTGCGCCGTGGGCGTATCGGGGCGCAAAGGCCTCGGGTGCGACGGTCACCACGGCCGGCAGCGGGGCGTCCACCGAGGCGTATCCCTCTCCCCAGCGCCGCGTAGCCTGGACGCTTGAACCTTCGGTTGTCAAGGCGTACACATCGGTCACCTGCGTGTAGCCGAGTGCCTGCGCCAGACGGGGGCCGATCTGCCCGGCGCCCGTATCACTTGATTCGCGCCCGGCGATGATCAGATCCGCGCCTCCCAGCCGCTCGATGGCTGCAGCGAGGATGCGGGCGGTCACCGAGATGTCGGCGGATGCGAAGGCCTTGTCGCTGAGCAGGTAGGCCTCGTCGCAGCCCATGGCCAATGCCTCACGCAATGCGTCGTCGGCCCGGGGCTTGCCCACACTGAGCGCAACCACCTGGTCCCCGTCGCCCTTGACGCGCAGCGCGGCCTCCACAGCAGACTTGCTGCCAGGATCGATGATGTACTCCTCGCGATTGACAAACATCCGTTCCTTGTCGCGTCGGAAGCTGAGGCCGCTGGGATCCAAGATCTGTTTGATCGCTACGATTATTCTCATGACTCGCTCCTTTTGGCCTCTCTACGAGCCGATCCGCACGCCGTAGGGCCGGAAGAGGTTGGCGGCGGCGACGATGCGCTGGATCTCGTTGGTGCCCTCATAGATCTCGGTGATGCGTTGGTCGCGCCAGCCCCGCTCGATCTCGAAATCGCGGCTGTAGCCGAGCGCTCCGTGGATCTGCAGGGCCCTGTCGATGCAGCGATGGGCCACCTCCGATCCAAAGAGCTTGCAGGCAGCCGCCTCCAGGATGTGCGGCTGGCCCGTGTCGATCATCCATGCCGTGCGGTAGATCAGAGAGCGCAGCGCCTCGATCTCGACGGCCATGTCAGCGATCATAAAGTGAACCGACTGCTTCGTGGCAATGGGCACGCCGAACTGCTCGCGAGCCTTGGCCCAGCGCATGCTGGCTTCCATGGCTGCCTGCGCGCCGCCCAGGGTAGCTGCTCCCAGGCTGGCCCGTCCGATGTCCAGGGTCTTCATGAAGGTGAGGAACCCGGCGCCGAACTGGCCCAGCACGTTCTCTTTGGGCACGCGCACGTCCTCAAAGACGGTCTCCGCCGTGGAACTGCCGCGGATGCCCATCTTGTTCTCGATGGTGCCAATGCTGAATCCGGGCGAGTCGGTCTCGACGATAAAGGCCGTGATGCCGCCGTAGGCGCCCAGGGATGGGTCGGTCACGGCCATGACGGTCATGATATCGGCGATGTCGCCGTTAGTGATGAACACCTTGGCGCCGTTGAGCACAAAGTGATCGCCGTCGCGCACTGCCGAGGTCTTGATCGCAGCGGCATCGGATCCGGCTGCGGCCTCTGTCAGTCCAAAGGCACCGATGGCGGTGCCCTGGGACAGGGGGACCAGGTACTTTTGCTTCTGCTCCTCGGTGCCGTCGAGGTGTATGGCCATCGCGCCGATGCCGATGTGGGCGCCGATCACGGTTGCCGTGCTGCTGCAAACTCGCCCCAGCTCTTCGGCCAAGATGCAGTAGCCGATCTCGCCGCCGCCCATACCCCCGTATTTCCGGGGAAATGGCACGCCCATCAGGCCCAGCTTGGCTGCTTTCTTGATGATGTCAAAGGGCACCTTGTGCTCTCGATCGATCGCCTTGGCCCGGGGCTTGATCTCGTTCTGGCAAAAGTCGCGCGCCATGCGCCGGAATAGCAGTTGCTCTTTGGGGAAAGTAAAGTCCATAGTTCGATCCTCCTATTAGGGCCCGCTCAGGGCCGGATCTCGAGTCCCTCGGCCCTGTAGACGCTCTGGGCAATGAGGAACTGCAGGATCTCGCTTGTCCCCTCGACGATGGCCAGGGCACGACAGTCGCGATAGTAGCGCTCGATGGCATATTCCTTCATATAACCATAGCCACCGTGGACCTGGAGCATCTTGTTGGTGGTCTCGCTGGCCGTGCGGGTGCCAAAGAGCTTGACCACGGACGAATGCAACTCATAATCCTGCCCTGTGTCGGCCAGCCAGGCGGCATGGGTCACCAGGCTGCGCAGGGCTTCGATCTGGGCCTTGGCGTCGGCGATGTAATTCTGGATGGCCTGCTTCTGGGCGATGGGAACGCCGAACTGGATGTGCTCCATGGAGAACTGGACGGCCTCTTCCAGCGCCCGTTCAGCGGCGCCCAGGGCCAGCGCGCCCATCCCCAGCCGGCTCAGGGTCAATGCCTTCAGCGCGATGTTGAGGCCCTGTCCTTCCTCACCCAGCCGGTTGGCCGCTGGAACACGTACGTCCTTGTAATAAAGGGTGTTGCATGGCACACCTCGCAGCCCCAGCGTCTTTTCGCGGTAGCCGACCTTGAGGCCCGGCGTCCCGGCTTCTACGAGGAAAGCGGTGATGCCACCTTCGGTTTGAGCAAAGGTCAGGATCAGGCCGGCAACCTCTCCGTTGGTGACCCATAGCTTGGTCCCATTGAGGATGTAGTCGTCGCCATCCTGAACCGCTGAGGTCGACAGCGCTGCCACGTCTGACCCGGCGCCCGGCTCGGTCAGGGCAAAGGCACCCAGCATCTCACCCATGGCCATGGCTTCTACGAAGCGTTCCTGCTGGTCGTCATTGCCGTGATCCAGCAGCGGCTTGAGGGCAAGGCTGTTGTGGACACTCAGCATCGTGGCAGTGGACATATCGGCGCGGGCCAGTTCCTCCAACATGAGCATGTAGGTGTAGACATCCAGGCCGCAACCGTCCTGTTCCTCGGGCACCAGCGCGGCGCAAAAGCCCTGATCCACCGCTGCTTCGAGGAGATCGACGGGCGGCTCCTCCGTCTGGTCAATCTGCTCGCCTCTGGGCCGGATCTCCTTGGTGCAGAAATCGGCGAACATCTTTTTGAACATCAACTGATCTTCGTTCAGCCTAAAGTCCATACCATCTCCTCCTTTGGATCACCAAGCGCACGGCCATCCAATGGCTCCCGCACCACGTACAGAGCAGCAGTGCAGGTGGGCGGGTGCAGAGGATCGCGCCTTTGAGATCCCCCGCTGGACCCGCCCGTAGTGCACTGCCTGTTACTTGTCCTGGAACTTGGGTCGCCGCTTCTCGAGGAAGGCGGCCACCCCCTCGCGCATATCCTCCGTCTCGACCAACTTGGCAAA
>JBFFCR010000194.1:0-7360 GCA_041559855.1 Anaerolineae bacterium
ATGTTCATGGTGGTGAGGCCGGCCGACGGGTATCCTAGTGTACCCGAGTATCTGTTGACCGAGAAGGCGGCAGGAATTGACCTTCGATCCGGGCTCCCAGCGCCACCAACCGCAGGCCGAGCCTGCACATCATCCAGCGCAACTCCCAGGACAAGCCCTGGTTGCGCTGCATCCTCACCAGGCGCACGAGACGCCTGGTTTCGGCCTGGGCGCGGGCGTCTCTCACATGCATGTTCATCTCACGCTCTGCTAGCCAACCATCGTACCACATCGTGCTAACCTCCTGATTCTCTCTTCGCTCAGGAGAAAGCCATGGCTCCTCTTTCTCCTCTGCAAGGACAACAAGGACAACACAGTCTGGAACGCCAAGTTCACCATTTCTCTCATACCCCCATTATAGGATAGAACGGTCTCCTCAGCATCGGCCATCTGGGGTATCCCCCATTGGACATGGGGATGATTATTTCCTTGGTCAGATGGCCAATAGGTTGCGCGCAAGCTCGGGACGGACTAGGCCGCCTGGCTCACCAGGCCACGAACTGGCACAGCTTGCTCCCAGGGCAGTGGTCCTACGAACTCGCAGACCGTTACGCCGGCATCAATCTGGATCTCGCCCAACGCCCTCGCCACCGAGATGCGATGATGGCCATCAAGGACAAAGTAGCGATCTCCTACAAGGGTCAGGGTTACTGGCGGGAGGGGTATGCGCATCAGTCGCGCCATAGCGATGCGCACCCAACGCTCCTTGTTGTGGGGGCGTAGCGGCCGGAATTCGCCGTCGAAATCAGCGCAGCGCCCTTCACTGCCCTGGATCCGGTTGATCGGCACGCTCCGCATCCCTTCATCATAGGAAGCTCGCAACACACAGACGGCGCGCACCTCATCCAGGTCCAGAAGGACGCAGGGCCGGCCAGTGAGGGCTGACCACACCTTTGCCCACGCGCCGCGCTGGCGCGCGCTGCGGTACAGCTTTAGCGCGGTGCACGTTGCCCAGAACTCCTCCCTCTGCCGGCGGTTCTGGACCTGCGTGTAGGCCTCTTGGATCTGGTAGAGAGTCCCATCAAACATCTCTTACTGCCTCCTGGTACGTGGGCGCGCCACCAGCCAGCAGCATGTGGCGCCCACTCTGCCTCCAGTATAGGTCAAGAATCCCCCAGGCGCATCAGCCATCTGGGGGATTCTATGATTGGCTAGCTGGACCATCTAGCCATTGGTCAGGAGACCATTGTTCTTTGGACAACCGGCCTCGACCTGTGTCAGTTTCTGGGCAGGCTTTGTAAGACCCAGCGACCCTATGGGGGGCCGAAGTTAGGAAGCGGAACCCGAGGCGAGATGTCCTTCCTGATTACCGGGTCGCCTCGAACCTCAACCTGGCCCAGGCCGCGAACCTTGATTTCCAGCTCGTCGACGGCCCAGACACTCGCTCGTCCTATCCCTTTGAGCCTCAGACTAGCCCTCTGGCTCTTGAGGTTGCGTCCATGGTAAGAGCCTGGTCCTTCGATGGCAACACGTTGCTCCTCTGCCTGCCCGCTCAGGTCGATCCGGCCTACGCCGTCAAGGTCCACACTTAACTGCTTCACGGTTAGAGAGGCAATCGCTATCTCCCCCGCACCCTTGAGCCTCAAAGCCAGTTTGCTGGATCTCAGCTCGGCAGCATCCGCGTTCACAAGGCCCCCCAGATCCAGGCTGGTAAGCTCTTTCACCGTGAGCAGGTATCTGATCGTCGGCCTGGTCAAACTGGTGGAAAGGGCGAACCCCAGCTTGTCCAGGAAGCTCCCGTCTAACTGGATGGTCAGTTGTCCCGCACGCACTGTGGTCGTGATCTGCGCCAGAATCTCCGGACGCGCCTCAATGGTGAGGGACTCGCGCTCACCCTGGGTGATCTGTACCTCGTTGAGCATGTTGTACACACGCAGGACCACCCGGTCAAAGTCGTGCACTTGCCTATCCTCGACAACGCGCTGATTTGCAGCCATCTGTTTCCTCCATATACTCCAAAATCCTCCTGGTCAATGGCGCCTACCGCAATCGCAGCACTGGGAAGCGTACCCCCATCTTTGCCAGCCTGGTAAAGAAGCCGATGACCATGGCAACAAGCACCAACACAAGAGCCGACTCGAGTCCCATCCACGGCAAACCTGCGTGCTGTCCGGCGCTATTGAGCGTGGGGATGCCCGCACTCGCCCCGCCAGCATTGACGATGGCAATGGGCACACCCCAGATCACACTGGCCACCACCAAAATGCCGAGCAGATGCAATCCAAGGTCGGCCCAGCGGAGCGACTGCGTCCAGCGGCCATATGCCAACTTGACCGCTGCCAGAACCAATGCCAACATCCACCAGGTGTTGAGCCAGGGCATGTATGACAGCCACTCGGGAGTAAGTAATGGTACAAACACATATGGTCGCACGGCCGAGCTATAGATGCCGACCTTTTCGGGAAACAGATTGAACAGGAGTAGCACGCCCAACAGGATACTGATCTCGACGACGACCAGGACCCGGTTGATGCGACTGCCGCCCCTGTGGGCTCCGACCGAATCTGTCTCACCCTTTGCCCTTGCCACTAGATCTCCAGCCATGTTTCGTTCCTCCGTGGGACATCTCGAACCCGACTAGGGGCTCCGGACACCGGTTCCAGCAATTCCGGTCTCCACAAAGCCAGTATACACGACGAGAGCCTGCAACACATCGGCCAGCTGGAGGGTCTTACGCCTAGCCAGATGGCCAATTTGCGGCCTAGTAGATGCTGGCCGTGGCAATCTCCAACTGGTCTCGAGCAAGTGGTCGGTCAACGCAACTGGAGATTACTTCGACCTTGCCAGAGACGGGCGACGTCTCGCAATAACAGCTCCTATGATTCTGAGTGGCATCCGGCGACCTGGGGTACTCGCGACGGCCGACTTTGCTACGGCCCCAACAGCAGCCAAGAAGGGCCTAGACAAGCTGCTAATTGTGCCGTATAATACCTCAAGAGGATCTCAACATGACAGATACCACAGTGGGCCTTTCAGAGAAACAAGTCATCACCCGGCGGGAGCGCGGACAGGGTAACGTCTTTCAGCCGCAGGCAAGCCGCAGCTACCTTCAGATCCTGCGTAAGAACGCCTTTACCTTCATCAATAGCGTTCTCTTTGGGATCGGCATCGTCTTGATCCTGATGGGTCAGCTAAGCGATGCGGTGGCAACCGCCGGGCTGGTGCTGCTGAACGTGATCGTGGGCGTGTATCAAGAGGGGCGAGCGAAGCGCAAGCTCGATCAGATCGCCCTGCTGACCCGGCCCAAAGCGAGCGTGATCCGTGATGGGCAGGAGAGCAGCGTCGATCCCAGCGAGGTCGTGCTGGGCGATGTGCTGGTCGCCCGTCCAGGTGACCAGATCATCGTGGATGGCGAGGTAATCGATGACGGGCAGATGGAGGTGGACGAATCACCCCTGACAGGCGAGTCAGAGCGAGTCCTCAAGCACGCTGGAGAGCCGGTCTATTCCGGCAGCTACTGTGTGACTGGCAGCGCCCGCTACGAGGCTCAGAATGTCGGTGCTGACAGCCTGATCAACCAGATGACCGCCGGTGCACGAGCCTTTCGCCAGGTCAAGACACCGCTGCAGCGAGACATCGACTTTATCGTCCGCATTCTGGTGCTGCTGTCCACCCAGTTGGGCATCCTGCTGGCCATCTCCTTCCTGATCCAGGAGGTACCCCTGGTGGAAACCGTGCGCATGGCGGCCGTTGTCGTGGCCCTGGTACCCCAGGGACTCTTTTTGATGACCACGGTGGCCTACGCCATGGGGGCGCTCAGGGTGGCTGGCAAGGGAGCCTTGATCCAGGAGGCAAATGCTGTCGAGTCGGTCAGTCACGTAGATCTGCTATGCCTGGACAAGACCGGGACCCTGACCACCAATTGCATCCAGCTGCAAGCGGTACGTCCCCTGGATGACAATCTGGACGGTGGCGAGGCCGGCCTACGTCGAGTCCTCGGCACCTTTGCGGCGAGCGCATCAGGCGGTACCCGGACCTCAGAAGCCATCCTGGCAGCGTGCGGAGGAGAGCCGCGCCCCATAAGGGAGGAGGTACCCTTTGCCTCGGAGCGGAAGTGGAGTGCCGTGGCCTTTGACGACCACGAACTGCAGGGAGTTTACATCTTGGGCGCACCTGAGGTGCTGCGCCCGAACCTTCAAATCGATCTCGATCTGGATCTAGGCGTCGAGGAGTGGGCCGGGCAGGGATTGCGCGTTGTGCTCTTTTGCCACCGTCCCGGCAACCCTACACTGGTCGACGCGGGAGGACAACCCCAGATGCCGCGGGACCTTCTTCCTCTCGGCCTGTTGAGCTTCAGTGACGAGCTCCGCCCGGAAGCACGGGAGACACTCCGCCACTTTGGCGAACTGGGAATTCAACCCAAGATCATATCGGGAGACAGTCCACGGACAGTGGCGGCGCTGGTCCGCCAAGTGGGCTTTGCGGAAGACGTCCAGGCAGTTTCTGGGCTTGATCTGGAGGCAATCGACGACGCACAGATGGATCAACTGGCCGCAGAGACGACCATCTTTGGCCGAATTTCCCCACAGCAGAAGGAAAGGCTGGTGCGGCTGTTTCGCGAGAGGGGCCACTATGTGGCCATGATCGGAGATGGGGTCAACGACGTGCTCTCTCTCAAGCAAGCCCAGGTGGGTGTCGCCATGCAGAGCGGCAGCCAGGCGACACGAGGCGTGGCTGACATTGTCTTGCTTGGTGACTCTTTCGCGGCGCTGCCGATCGCCTTCCGCGAGGGACAACGCATCGTCAGGGGCATGGAGGATGTGGTGCGCCTCCTGCTCACGCGGACCTTCTACGTGCTGTTCCTGATCATTGCGACCCAGCTCGTAGGCATCCCCTTTCCAGTGACGGTCAAGCACAATTCGATCCTGGCTCTGCTGACTGTGGGTATTCCGATCCTGGCAATCGCAGCCTGGGCACGCCCGGGCGCTCCGCCCAGGAGTGTGGTCCGCTCTACGAGCCATTTCGTGTTTCCGGCAGCCTTTACCATTTCGCTCCTGGCTTTGGCCGTCTACCTGGGCTACCTGACTACAACCGGAGATGAAGAAATCGCCCGCACGGCGCTGACCACGGCTACCATCATGTGCGGTCTGCTGTTGATCCCCTTTGTCGAGCCCCCATCGCAGTGGTGGGTTGGCGGCGACCTCTTGAGTGGTGACTGGCGCCCCTCCCTCCTAGCTCTCGGCATGCTGGCCCTATACGGGTTGATCGTAGCCGTGCCACCGCTCCGCGGGTTCTTTGAATTGACAATGCTACGATGGTGGGACTATTTGCTGCTCGCCGCCCTGGCGATAGGATGGGCGCTCTTGTTGCGCATCGTCTGGCGGACGCGCGTCTTTGAGAAGCTGCTCTCGCTAGACGGCGTCTGAACCCAGGACTGTGCGGCTTCTGCACCGCCTGCATCCCCTGAACACCGACCGGCGGGATCGCGTTTATTTGATAGCGCCTGCCACCAACACGGCGAGAGGAGGGAGACCATGTCAAACCGCGCCGTGGCGATCGTCTTGGTATCGGTTCTGTCCATAGTGCTCACTGGCTGCGGCACGGTCGAGCCAACAGTCGCGTTCGTGCCGCCTTCGGCCACGGCTGTCGCTGCGGTCCTGACTGAAACTCTTCCACCGCCCGCAGCTACATCTCTACCGCCCACAGATACCCGCCTCCCCCCTACCGAGACGCCCCTGCCCGCCGCCACGGACACGCCGCTGCCTACGCAGACGCTCGCACCCCCGGCGCCAACGCCAACATGGACCCCCATCGCCCCGAGCAGCTACGACGGCGTCCGCGTGACTGCCGTGTTCAATGCCGGATTCCTGATCACGGTTGGCGACAAGCGGATCCTGATCGACGCCCTGTACGCGGGATATCCCGAGGGCATCCTCAAGCCAGTGGTCTATTCCCAGCCCCCATTCGACAATGTCGACCTGATCCTGGCGACGCACGAGCACCATGACCACTTTTCGCCCGAGCTGGTGGATAGGTATATGAAAGAGAATCCAGGTGCCCTGTTCGTCTCGACCGGGAACGCTGTCAAACAGCTCATCGCACTTGATGGCGGTATGCGAGAACGCGCTACCGCTGTCAAGTTGAACCCACGCGAAAGGAAGCAGATTGAGGTCAAGGGGATTGGGTTGGAGGCGATATACATCTCCCATGGGACGTATGATGTACCCAACCTTGGCTTCATCATCACGGTGGACGGGATCAGGCTCTTCCACACGGGGGATCTCTCGCCCGACCACGTCACTGTCTCCTACCTTCAGGACTATGGACTGCCAGAGATGCAGATCGATGTGGCGTTCGTGCCGGACCTTTTGCTTACCACTGATGAATACCACGCCCGTGTCCTGGAGGGAATCCAGGCAAGGTACATCATCCCGATGCACTTTCCCTACGGGGCGGCGCCCCCTGGCATCGAGGATCTGTTTCCGAACGTAGTCGTCTTTGGCGAGTCGATGGAAAGTTGGGTGTTGCCCTAGCACGCCGCTGTGGCGAGGGAATGGTCCACTATACAACAACGGTGACGAACCGGCATGCATCGTGCAGATATTCCCCCCGGTGCAGGGCCTTTGCGAGCCCGCATTTGGCAGCCCACGATGAACCCATGATGCGGTCCCCGCGCAGTGCGCGCGCTATGGAATCGGCGGGTGGGGAATTGTGCGCGGTGGAGCGCTGTGGTACACTCTGGTGACTGTCCTGTGCCTGGCCCGGCACAGGGGAGAACCTGGCGGGCCCGGCAAAGAGCACAGTAGATCAAGGCCAGATCATGGAGTGGTGGTAGATGAACGAGCACGACACGCTAGAACTCAACCGGCGGGGGTGGAACACCATCTCGCCCGCCTACCAGAGCGAGAGACTGATCTCGACCGACGATGTACACTATGGACCGCTAGCCCCCGGCGAGCGGGAATTGGGCTTGTTGGGGGAGGTGCGCGGCAAGCGCATCCTCGAGGTTGGCTGCGGTGGCGGGCAGAACGCCGTCGTCCTGGCCAAGTGGGGGGCAATCTGCACCGGCGTGGACCCGTCCGACGCGCAACTGGATCACGCCCGCAAGCTGGCCGACGAGCATGGCGTGGAAGTGCGCTTTGTCAACGGCATTGCAGAAGACCTGGGCGCCCTTCCTGCTGAGAGCTTTGACCTGGTCCTCTCCTCCTTTGCCTTTGATTATGTGACCGACCTCCAGCGGGCATACGGGGAGGTGTGGCGAGTGCTCAAGCCGGGCGGGCCGTTTGTCTTTTGCCAGAGCCACCCCTGGTTCCAGGCGACGGGTTGGACCCTGGCTGGCGACCCGGGAGCGACCGAGATTGGCAACTATGCGGCATGGCCC
>JBFFCR010000195.1:0-7331 GCA_041559855.1 Anaerolineae bacterium
CGTTACCCAGTTCCCCTATTTGGCATAGGCGTGCGAAAACTGGTATAATAGAAATGCCGGAGGTGGGAATCGAACCCACAAGAGGTCACCCTCACGCGAGTTTGAGTCGCGCGCGTCTGCCTGTTCCGCCACTCCGGCTAGGGCCTCAAGTATAGAGGAGAACGCTGGATTAGTCAAATCAGTGGAACCATTCCTCATCTTGGGGCTGGCGGAGGGGTGGAAGCGGGGTGGCGATGCCCCTGGCGTCGCATGGGAGAGGGGAAGAGATGGGAGCGCCGAACGGCTGGACTCGCCTTTGCGGAGCTGACGCATGGACGAACAAGCGCTGATCGACTCTGCCCGCAAGGGCGACGCTCGCGCTTTCAACCAACTGGTCTTGCTCTATCAGGGCATGGCCTACAATGTCGCTTACCGCATCCTGTCTGACCCGGATGCCGCATCCGATGCGACACAGGATGCCTTTCTGTCAGCCTACAAAGCGATGCGCAAGTTCCGCGGCGGGTCGTTCAAGGCCTGGTTGCTACGCATCGTCACCAACGCGTGCTACGATCAACTCCGCAGGAAAAAGCGCCGCCCCGCCAGCTCTCTCGACGACCTGCCCGTTGAGGCAGAACACAGCCAATACATGCGCGATCCGGCCGAGCAGCCGGACGAATATGTCGAGCGCCAGGAGCTCGGCGGCGCGATCCAGGCCGGCATCTCGACGCTGCCTGTGGAGCAGCGGACCGTTTTGGTCCTTTCGGACGTCCAAGGACTGAGTTATAACGAGATAGCCGAGGTGATGGGGCTCTCGCTGGGCACGGTCAAGTCGCGCCTGAGCCGGGGCCGGGCCAGGTTGCGGGACTATATGCTGGAGCAACGGGAACATTTGCCCTCCCAGTACCGTCTAAGGGATGAGCAAACGACACAGTCTGCCGGGAGCAGCAGTTCATGATCAAGTCAGTGGGTACAACTGAACATGAGTTCTTTGAGGAGCGCCTTTCCGCGTACCTCGACGGCGAACTGACGCCCCGCGAGCACGAATCGGTGGAGCACCACCTCAGGACCTGCTCTGCCTGCCAGTGGGAGATGGAGACGCTGGCTCAGACGATCCAGTGGACCAAAGAGCTGCCCGCGCTGCAGGTGCCGCGGGTGTTCACCGTACCCGTTCCAGCCGAGCCAGCGCGTTCGTCCATAAGGCGCTGGAATTTCCTGCCTGTCCTGCAGGGTGCGACTGCCCTGATTGCCGTGCTCCTCGTGTTTGCCGTGGTTGGCGATTTCATGCTCGGCGGCCGGCTGACAGAGAACGCCAGCGATGCCGTGTATGAGCAGGAGGTGGCGTCGGGTGAGGTGGAGGCCCCCACTGAGGTGGAGGTAGCCAAGATAGCGGAGGCTCCGGCTGCTGTGGAGCCCGAGCGTGAGGTCGAAGAGGTGGTCGTGCAGACCGTCGTCGAAACAGTCATCATCGAGCTTGAGGTGGCAGCCGAGCCTGCGGTGGCAGCCGAGCCTACGGAGGAGCCACCGACTGAAGGTGTCTCGCCCACCCTGCCGCTGGTCAACGGTGAGGCAGTCGTCGCCGAAGCGACCCCGTCTCCTCCTGCAGATCGGGCGACCTGGGAGAGCCCTGAGGAAGAGACGACCGAAGAGGCGAGCGTGCCCGAGACGGCAACGGAGGAGGGCGAAGCTGTTCCGCGCGTGACTGAGGAGGACGCGGTTGCCGGCGGCGGCGAACCGTCGATGCTCTTGACCGCACCCTCACCCTCGATCAGCGCAACGGAGTCCAGCAGCGTTGCGACAGAGCTGGCCATGGCCCCGGCCACAGAGCAGGACGAGAGCAAACTCGGACCCTCTGGCGAGACCGGAGTCAACTGGCTGCGCGTTGTTGAGGTCTCACTGGGTGCCGTGCTGGTCCTGATGGCGGCTGCCACCATTGTCCTCACTATCGAGAGACGCAGGGCGCGCTAGAGTCACAGGATTGCGCTATGAGCAGGGCCGGCCCAAGTGGCCGGCCCTTTGACTTTGGGGCGATGGGAAGGCGCTAGCGAGAACTGGAGAACCGCGCCCTGAGACGATCCAGCGGCAGCAGCCGGCCCAACAGGTCCATGTCGGGCTGGCGAAAGCCGCCAATGATGGCCAGCACGAGCAGGTACACAGCTCCTCCCACAGGGATCAGCAGCAGCCAGGGGATATCCCTCAGCAACCACATCACGCCTGCCATGACCGCCGAGGCCAGGGCCGGCTGCCAGAACAGAGAGAGCCAGGGCAGCGGGCCGAGGTGTTTGCGCACCGCATAGTAGAATGGCCCGAGCAGGACCAGCTCGGACAGGATGGTGACCACTGCCGCGCCTCTGTAGCTATAGGCAGGAATGACCAACAGGTTCGCGACGATGTTGAACACCACGCCGATGAGAAATGCCCTGGTCAGGAACCGTTGCTGATCGATGGCGATGAGCACGTACTGGGTCACGCTGTTGACAAAGCTAAAGGGCAGGAACCAGATGATGACCTGCAAGGCGATCATCGAGTCGGGCAGGTATTCGCCGCCACCCAGTACCAGGATCAGGCCCTGGGCAATGAACGGCATGGCAGCAGCGATGGGCAGAGCGACGATGAGCAGCAGCCGCAGCGACAGCACGTAGGCCCGCATCAGCGAGTCGCGGGAGGTAGCAGCGTAGCGGCTCATCAGCGGAAAGATCGCCTGGGTAAAGTACTGCGGGATGATGAGCAGGCCGTCCACGTACTTGAGCGCGGCGCTATAGTAGCCCACCACCATGTCGCCCTTCATCGGCTTGAGCAGCAGCACATTGATGCGGAAAAAGACGGTCGCCAGCATCAGGTTGATCATCAGGGGAAAAGAAGTGCTGAGCATCCACTTGCCGGTCTTGCGATCCCAGTCGAGATGGGGACGCAGGCAGTGCCGGACCATCAGCAAGCCCAGCGCAGTGGCGCTGACGATGTTGGCAGCGATGGACACACCTGCCAGCCCGACAAAGCCCCAGCCCATGAGCAGTACCAGCGCTCCCAGGCTGACCCGGGTGACGGTGGTGACTGTGGAGATGGCCGCCGGGTACTCCATCTTTTCGTACGCATAGAACACGGCGCTGAACCCATCAGCCAGGTTGCTAAAGACCAGGCCGACGGCAAACAGGACGATGGCTGCCACGATGTCTGGTGTCATTTGCCCAAAGAAGGCATAGACCAGGATGACGACGGTAATGAGCGGCAGAGAAAGTAGCCACAGCAGCCCTCGCAGGATGGTGACCGTGCTCAAATACCGGTTGTCGTGCTCGCGATCCTTGGCTACCTCGCGGGTCAGCAGGGTGCCCAGCCCAAAGCGCACAAGGATGTCAAAGTAGCCGATGAACAGGACGGCAAATGTGTAGCGTCCGGCCATCTCGGGGGCCAGGATGCGCAGCATGAGCATCGCAAAGGCGAAATCGATCAGGCGATTCAGCAGCTGCAGGCTCATGGGCAGCAGGCTATTCTTGGCCACCCTCTTTACGGTGTGATCGTCGTCGCTCTCGCGATAGAACCGCCCCCACAGCCAGTAGAGCACCAGCAGGAAGAGCACCACAGCCGCCATAAAACTGCCGTACAAGCCGAGCTTGATGCTCATCGGTGTGTACTTGAAGCGCACCCGGTGCGCACCCTCCTCGAGGAACACGGCCCGAAAGTTGCCATCAGCGCGGGCGATGGTTAGCTCGGTCTCGTCCTCCGGCTCAAACTTGGGATCGGGGATGGCTGGCTCGCCCGGGTCAGAGCGGTATGCCTTCCAGCCGGGGAAGTAGCTGTCGGCAAGGAGCAACCAACCATCGCCGGGCATCTCGACATCCACAAAGACGGTGTTGGGCGCGTAGGCGACGACGCGGGCCGGCTGCAATGGCCATGTTGTGTCGGCGATGACCGGCAGGGAGCCTGGCACGGTGAGCTCGTCCAACAGGATCGTCTGGCGCGGGTCGAGGGCGCGCAATTGCTCCGCGGTCGCGTCGCCAGCGATCACCTGCACCCTCGGCAAGGCAAAGGCGCGGGGCATGGCCTCAGTGTTCTCGTAGATGCGGACCTCGTCGTCGTAGACGAGATGGAAGCCAGCAATAGGGATCTGGCCTTCGGTCATCACGTAACGGACGCCAAGCAGATCCAGCAATGGGGAACTGAGATTGTCCAGGCCATAGATCGGCGCGATCTGGTTGTACAGCAGCTCGCCCTGGCCCTCGATGGCGCCCATATAGCCGGCATACTGGGCCGGGATGATCGAGTCGTAGCCGCGGATATCCTGCAAGCCGTGGTACCAGGGGATGTTCGGGTTCAGGGTCTTGGTGCTCTCAGCGGGCCGGTAGGTCGTGAGCCGCCAGGGCTCGCCTGCAGCGGCTTGTTCTTTGAGGTACTCGATGGAGGGTGGGGTAAACTCGAGCCACGCCTGGTCGGCGGCAGGGTTAAAGCCCCAGCCAAAGAGCAGCAGATCCAGGGCCACCGCCACGACAGCCAGCAGTTGCCAGAGGGGGATGCGCGCGCCGCCGAATCGTGATCTCAGAGCCCGGGGCAGCGGCAAATAGATGGGACAACGACTGATGCGCAGGACAATGCCGGCGGCAGTGAGCATCAGGGCAAAGGCCAGGAGGTTCATCCACTGGTACGACAGGAGCATCTGCCCGCTGGAAAAGGCTTGCTGCGCCATCTCTACCGCGGCGAGGGCACGATCGGCCAGCGGGACAAAGGGCCCGGGTGCCAGCAGGACCACCAACAGCCCGGCAAGCAGCAAGAGACCGCTGCCCAAGGCGCCCCAGGTCAGCAGCGAGGCCCAGGGCCGGTAGACCTCCGGGCGCAGCGGGGCGTCCTCCCCGTCCACTCCATAGCTGCGGCGGAGGGCCACCAGGCGACGGGCGCCAAACCCCGCGAGTACAGCGACGCTCAGCGTGTAGGGAAAGACCCAACGGAATGGCGAGTGCAGTTGCTTGATGCCGGGCAGCCCGTAATAAAGGAGGGCATAGAGCGGCGTGCCAAAGATGAACAGCAGCGACACCACCGCCAGCGCGGCAAAGATCCAGACATGGCGGCGATCCTGCGCGGGTTGACGGCGGGACAGCCCGCGTTTCACCGGCAGGACCGCTACCAGGGCAAGCACCAGTGGCAGGATGCCTACATAGCTGCCGGCCTCCACATAGTTCTTGATCCCCCAGAAGATGCGATCCACGCCCACCCACTGCCTGGACACCAGATCCCAGTAGCCGTGGTGGGCCGGGTTCCCGAAAAAGTCGGGCAGAACAAAGGTGAGCACCTGGCGGCTGGGGTATGCCCATCCAACCACATCAGCGTAGGTAACCGAGCCCTCGCGAAAGTTTCGTGTGACCAATTCGAAGAGGGGGATCAACTGCACGGAACCGAGGCCCAGACCGACCCCTACCATCAAGGCCAGCCAGAGCCCCAGGCGCACCGCCGGCCTCCAGGCGCCCACTCGCCGCCACAGCATGAGCAGCCGGACCAGGGCATAGACGGCCATGACCATCAGGGTGTAGACCAGGATCTCGGGATGGCCGGCCAGGACGTGAATGCCCAGGGCGATAGCGCCGATGACGACATAGACGATCGGCACAAAGGGGCCGGCGCCCTTTTCTTCCTGTTTGCGGATGACGATCTCGATGATAGCCAGCAGCAGGGGCAGCCAGGCAGCGGCGGCGATGATCATGGTAAAGACGACGCTGACAAGGAAAAAGGCGCTGAGCTGGTAGACGATGCCGGCGATCAGGGCCGGGAAGGGGCCCATCCGCAGAACCCGGCCAAACAGGTACATGAAAGCGCCAGCCAGCCACAGTTGCAGCACCGTGAACAGCCCGTAGGCCTTGGTCAGGGGCAGGACGTAAAAGACGGCACTGAGCGGGTACAGCGCCGAGTGCTGTCCCGCCGCCAGGAATGGCACCCCGGCGAACAGGGAGGGATTCCACAGGGGTAGTTCCCGGCTCTCGATCGATTGGACGATGAACTGCTTCCAGACCAGGTTCTCGAGGACGAGGTCACTGAGGAGCTCGTTTTGCGGCGGCAAGGAGACACCCTGCTGCCCGGCGAAGGAGCGATACGGTTCCCACTGGTAGAGGTTGTCCGCCGGCAACAGAGTCTTGGAGCCGATCATCACCGGCCCAAACAGGATGAGCGGAAGGATCAGCAGGACGAGCAGGGCTCCCACATCGGGGAACCATCTCTTGGTTCGCACCCGGTTACCCTCTTACCTGGCCGCGCGCTCGGTGCCAGTTGTCGGCTGGACGTCGACCCGCCTGGCGTTACGGTGTCGCCAGCGGAGCTGCCACGTGCGCAGTGCTGCTTCCACCTTGACCGGGACAGTCATCTTGGACTGGCCAATGCGTCGATCTTCAAAGTATATGGGAATCTCGAGAAAGCGGTATCCGAGTTTCTCGGTGAGATAGGCCATCTCGACTTGAAAGACGTAGCCATTGGATCGTACCCGAGCCAGGCCTATGCCCTCCAATGTCTCACGGCGCCAGCACTTGAACCCTGCGGTGGCATCCTTGACCCTCACGCCCAGGATCAGGCGCGCGTAGACGTTGGCCCACCAGCTTAATAGGGCGCGCCACCACCCCCAACGCTCGTCGGTTCCGCCGCCGTTGACGTAGCGAGAACCAATGATCACATCATAATCCTCCGTGGCAGCGACGAATTGGGGAATGTAGCCAGGCGCCCGAGCGAGCATCTATAAGAAGTTGCTCCCAAACCTCAGAGGCAACAATAAATACTTTATCGTTGTTTGCTGTTGCTTTTAGCTCATTAGCAGCACCGTTATACATGTCTGTAAGCATGTCGATAGCATCACCAGCAGCCAAAGGCGCACCACTATAACCGCTAATATTAGGCATTAAACCTTGAGTTACTAGCTGAGGAATATAAACAGTCCAAAGACCATCTACAAAATTATATGCAGGGTCGGCACTCGCTTTGTTACCGAAAAATGCCAATTGGCTAAATTGTTTTTCTACTGCTGTACGTAAGCGGCGTAAAACAATATCAGCGATTAAAGTACCCTCTAAGTTTACAATATCGCCGCCTTTGCGCATCGTTTCAACCATAGCAGTTTGCATAAACTCATCGTAGCACATTTGCAAATCAACTGCACAAAGCGTAGTACTTACGCAACGATCGTACACGCTCGCACCGTCCACAGGATTAAAACCACAACCGATTTTTTGTCGGATAGGGTCTACAATTTCACTTACAAACATCATCTTTCTAGATGAGTTAGCGGGTACGTCAGGAATTACCGTAAATAAAGCCATTGTATCATTGTCGATAAATACAGGCTCTAAAAAAATATTGCTAGCCTCTACCCCTCTAAGGTTTACGTTTAG